>NZ_JBAGKI010000013.1:0-111342 GCF_036689795.1 Micromonospora palythoicola
TGTGCGCCCTGGGGCCCAGCCCGCGTCACCGCCGGCACCCGGCGGGGGCCGGCGGCGCCCGGGCGGCCCGGGCCGCCCTCGACGGCGTACGTGAGCTGTCGCTGATGCTGGCCGGTGCGCAACTCGGCATCACCCTGTGCACGCTGGGCCTCGGCGCCCTGGCCGAGCCGGCGATCGAGCGGCTGCTCAGTCCGCTGCTGCACGCGGTCGGCCTGCCGTACGGCGCCAGCCACGTGATCGCGTTGATCTTCGCGCTGAGCCTGGTCACCTTCCTGCACCTGGTGGTCGGTGAGATGGCGCCGAAGTCCTGGGCGATCACCCACCCGGAGCGCTCCGCGCTGCTGTTGGCCCTGCCGTTCCGGGCCTTCGCCCGGGTGGCCCGCCCGGTGCTGTCGGTGCTCAACGCGGTGGCCAACGCCATGCTGCGGCTGGTGAAGGTGAACCCGCAGGACCAGTTGGCCCAGGTGCACGGCCCGGACGAGCTGCGCATGCTGCTCGAACAGTCCCGGGAACACGGGCTGCTCGGTGCCGCCCAGCACGAACTGCTCACCAGCATGCTGGAGTTGCAGGGCACGACGGTCGCCCAGGTGATGGAACCGTTCGACCGGATGGTGACCGTGCGCCGGGACGATCCGGCGGGCCGCATCGAGCAGGTCAGCCGGGACAGCGGCCGGTCCCGGCTGGCGGTGCTGGACGCCGCCGGTGACGTCTGCGGTCTGGTGCACGTACGGGAGGCGGTGCGGGCCACCGCCGGTCGGCCCGGCGCCACCGCGGCGGACCTGATGAACGACGCCATCACGCTGCCCGACACCGCCACCGTGACCGAGGCGGTGGCCGTGATGCGGGCCCGCCAGTCCCAACTCGCCCTGGTCCGCAACGGCGGTGGCCCCACCCGGCCGGTCGGCTTCGTCGCACTGGAGGACCTGCTGGAGGAGGTCATCGGGGAGTTCGACGACGAGACCGATCCGATCCCGCGCGCGGTACGCCGGCTCAGGTAGGGGTAACGGGTGCGGCTGACGGGGGTGTCACCGGGATCGGGCGGAACGGGCCTGACGGTGCAGACCGCGCTGGCCAACCCGAGCACCCGTCCCGGCCTGCGCCTGCCGGGGCGGGTGAACCTCATCGCCGACTCCGTCGACGTACCGGTCCGGCACGTCCGGCTCGGCCTGGTCAGCACGGTCGAGCCGGACGACCCGGAGGCTTCCCGCCGGCTGGTGCAGTTCCATCAGGCCCAGGTGGCGGGCGCGATGGTGCTGCGGGCCGGACGAGCCCGGTCGATCCCGTTCGAGTTCCCGGTGCCGTGGGAGACGCCGGTGACCACGCTGGGTGGGGTGCCGTTGCTCAGCCTGCGGATGGGGCTGCGTACCGAGGTGGCGATCGACGCCACCCTGGACCAGGGTGCGATGGTGCCGGTTCTGGTCCATCCGCTGCCGACCCAGCAGCACATCCTGGCCGCCCTGGACACCCTCGGCTTCCGCGTCCGCCAGTCCGGCCTGGTCGACGGCCGGCTACCCGGCGTGGCGCAGGCCCTGCCCCTGCACCAGCGGTGGGGCTTCTGGGTCGGTCCGCTCTACGCCGGGCCGATCACCGAGCTGGAGGTGATCTTCGTGACCAACTCCGCCGGCCTGGAGGTGATCCTCTGGTGCGACCGGCGGCTGGCGCTGGCCGGAATCACCCACACCAGCATCAGCCGGTTCCGGATCTGGCACGTCGGCGTCGACCAGCGGGACTGGGTGAGCACCGTGGACGGGTGGCTGCGCGAGGCGATCAACCGGCACGCCGCCGCCGCGGCCCACGCCGACTGGTCGGCCCCCGTCCCCGAGTCGGCCCACGTCAGCCGTCCACCCGACCGGCCGCTGCCGCCCGGCCCGACAGTTGGTGGCGACGCGGGCGGCGCGGGTGTCGGCGGCGGTGAGGGCGGTGGTGGCGGTGGCACGTGAGGTCGCCGCCCATCCGCCACTCACCCCTGGGCGAGCTTGAGCCCGAAGCCGAGGAAGAGTGCACCCACCGCGCTCGTCGCGCCGGCCGCCAGCCGGCGACGCCGACTGAACTGGGCGGCCAGGAAGGTGCCCGCGAAGATCAACGCGGTCAGGTAGAGCGCGCTGGTCACCTGGGCGATCAGACCGAGCAACAGGAACGACAACGCCGGCCAGGGATAGGTCGGGTCGACGAACTGGATGAAGAACGAGACGAAGAACAGGATCGCCTTCGGGTTGAGCAGACTGATCACCAGGGCCTTGCGGAACGGGCTGCGCATCGCGGCCGGCTCCGCGGCGTCGATCAACCGCGGGGTGGCCGGGTCGTTGCGGTCCCGCCAGCGTCGCCACGCCCCGCGCAGCATGGTCAACCCCACATAGCCCAGGTACGCCGCGCCCGCGTACTTGATCACAAGGAAGATCGGCGGGTACGCCTTGAGCAGCGACGCCACTCCGGCGGCGGAGAGGAACATCAGGATCGCGTCACCGACCCAGACGCCGCTCGCCGCCTGGTAGCCGACGCCGACGCCACGCCGCGCGGCGGTGGAGAGGACGAACAACGAGTTGGGGCCGGGCAGCAGCACGATGGCCACGGTGCCCAGCACGTACGTCCAGAGGTCGGTGATTCCCAGCACGTCCGACATCATCGGGCCGACACGGGCTGGGCACGAAGCCTTTCCCGCAGGCTGACCTGTGCTTTCGGCCACTCGTCGACGGTCATCGAATACTGCACGGTGTCCCGCCAGGAGCCGTCCGGCCGCAACCGGTGCATCCGCAGCACTCCCTCCCGGGTCGCGCCGAGCCGCTCGATGGCGCGCTGCGACCGCTCGTTGCGGATGTCGGTGTGCCAGACCACCCGCACCGCGTCGAGTTCGTCGAAGGCGCGGGTGAGCAGCAGCAGCTTCGCCTCGGTGTTGATTCCGGTACGCCACCACGGCCGGCCGAGCATGGTGTGCCCGATCGTCACCGACCGACGCGCCGGATCGATCTCGTAGTACGAGGTGGAGCCGACCACCGCGCCGGTGGCCGCGCACCGTTGCACCCAGGCGACCCGGTGCTGGTCGGTGAGGGCCTCGGTGATCACCTCACGCACCTGTCCCGGCTCGGTCGGCAGCGGTCGGGTGAGGTGCCGCCAGACCTCGGCGTCGGCGGTGGCGGCGTACAACTCGTCGGTGTGCGCCAGGTCGAGCGGCTCCAGCAGCACGTGGGCGCCGCGCAGCACCGCCGGTTCGTGCCAGGGCGAGCGGCGCGGGCGCAGGTAGGCCGGCAGCGGCGCGGTGACCCCGGCGTCCGGCTCCGGCCGGCCGTGGGTCAGCCGCAGCGGCACCACCCCGGCCCAGTGCGCCAGGTCGAGATCGGCCGGGTCGTCGCGTACCCCGCCGGTGCGGGTGCGCAGCGACACCTCCGTCAGCGGCAACGCCAGCACGGCGGTCTCGGCCAACTCCCGCCGGCTGGGCGGTCGGCTGTCCGCCGCGCGGCCGGTGCCGACCTTCTCCACCAGGGCGGTCAGCACGTCGGCCTTCTCGATCTGGTCGGTGACCAGGTGTGCGGTGCCGTGCGCGACCACCGACCGGTAGTTGGCGCTGTGGTGGAACTGGGAGCGCCCGTAGACCAGCCCGTCGAGCAGGGTGACCGCGACGCACACCGCAAGGCCGTCGGCACGGGCCGCGAGCAGCGGCCGGCTGCCGGTGGAGCCGTGCAGGTAGAGCGTGTCGCCGACGCGCACGTGCAGGGTGGGCAGCACCCGGGGCTCACCGTTCACGGTGAACCCGAGCGCGCAGTGGTACGCCTCGTCGAGCACGGCGTGCGCGGCGGCGCGGTCGTAGCTCATCCGGTCCCGGGAACGGCTGGCGGTGGTACGGGTGGTCTGCGGATACATGCCTCGACCTTTGTTCTAGTACAATCTCATCTTTGTGTCAGCACGCTATCAGGTCACCGGTGCGACGGCCGTCGAGATTTCGGCCAGCATCGAATCCGCCATCCGCGACGCCGCCCTCGCCCCCGGCGACCCACTGCCACCGGTGCGCACGCTCGCCGCCGACCTGGCCGTCAGCCCCGCCACCGTCTCCCGTGCCTACGCCGAGCTGCGCCGTCGCGGACTCGTCGTCACCGCGGGCCGGCACGGCACCCGGGTACGCCCCCGCCCGCCGGTCGCCGCCCGCCGAGCCGCGTTGCGCCCGCCGCCCGCACCCGGCCTGCGTGACCTGTCCCGAGGTCAACCCGACCAGCGGCTGCTGCCGCCACTGCGTCGGCACCTGGCCGTCCTCGCCGACACCGTCGGCGACCCCGTGGGCTACCCCGACCTCGGTGTGCTGCCCGAGATGACCGAGGCGGCCGGGGCTCGACTGGCCGCCGACGGGGTACCGGCGCCCGGGCTGACCCTCACCGGCGGCGCACTGGACGGCATCGAGCGTCTGCTCGACGCGCACCTGCGCCACGGTGACGCGGTCGCCGTGGAGGATCCGGGCTGGGCCGGCCTGCTCGACCTGCTGGCCGCCCTCGGGCTACGGCCGATCGGCATGCCCGTCGACGACGACGGGCCGATCGTCGCGGGCGTCGCCGCCGCCCTCGACGCCGGAGCACGAGCGCTCATCGTGACCAGCCGGGCCCAGAATCCCACCGGCGCGGCGCTCTCCGCCGACCGGGCCGACGCCTTACGCGCCCTGCTCGCCGGCCGGGCCGACCTGCTGCTGATCGAGGACGACCACGCCGCCGAACTGGCTCGCGTACCGCTGCACCCGCTCGCCGGAGCCACCACCCACTGGGCCTTCCTCCGCTCGGTGAGCAAGCCCTTCGGCCCCGACCTGCGCCTGGCCGTGCTGGCCGGAGACGAGACCACGGTGGCGCGGGTGGCCGGCCGGGCGAGGGTCGGCACCGGCTGGGTCTCCACCGTGCTGCAACGGCTCGTGCTCTCGCTCTGGGCGGACCCGGAGACGACCGCCCTTGTCGACCGGGCGGCGCAGAGTTACGAACGACGGCGTCACGCCCTGGTCACCGCCCTCACCGACGGTGGTCTGCCCGCGCACGGCCGCACCGGCATCAACGTCTGGGTACCGGTGGACGACGAGACCAGCGCGCTGACCGTCCTGCGCGACGCCGGCTGGGTGGTCGCGCCGGGCGCGCTCTACCGGATCGCCGGCCCACCCGGACTGCGCATCACCGTCAGCGACCTGCACGAGGAGGAGATCCCGGCGCTCGCCGACACGGTCGCCCGCGCCGCCCGCCCCACCCCCTCACCGGGCTTCACCGCCTGACCCACCCCGCACACGGACGCTGACGCGCGGAGGCGGCCGCGGCAACTTCCCTGATGTTGCTGCCCTGGCCGGGTTCGAGGCGGCAACTTCCCCGATGTTGCTGCCCTGGCCGGGGGCGAAGGCGGGCTGGACCTGCCGTTCCTGGGTGTGGCTGCGCTGAGCGGGGGGCGGAAAAGATGGCCGACTCGCTTCTCGCTGGCTCGCGTGGGTCGCACCACACCGGGTAGAACAGTCGCCATGGCCGACACCGACACCGCACCCGGCGCACAGCGGTTCATTCCGCCGCAGGCCGACACCCTCGACGAGCTGCGGGCGGCCGCCACCGGCTGCCGGGGCTGCGAGCTGTACCGGGACGCCACACAGACCGTCTTCGGTCGGGGCGACGCCAGCGCCCGGGTGGTCTTCGTCGGTGAGCAGCCGGGCGACATGGAGGACCAGAAGGGGTTGCCCTTCGTCGGACCGGCCGGCCGGCTGCTCCGCAAGGCGGTCGACGACGCCGGCCTGGACCCTGGACACATCTACCTCACCAACGCGGTCAAGCACTTCCGCTTCGAGCTGCGCGGCAAGCGGCGCATCCACCAGACCCCCGACCGGGTGCACATCACCGCCTGCCGGCCCTGGCTGGTCGCCGAGTTCGCCCAGCTGGCCCCCGAGGTGATCGTGGTGCTCGGGGCGACCGCCGCGAAGGCGCTGCTCGGCCCGACGTTCCGGGTCACCCGTCAGCGCGGCGAGCTGCTGCCCTGGCCGGCCGCCGCCCAGCACCCCGAGGACTTCCACCAGGTGCCGGTCGACAACGCCGGCCACGCCGCCGACGCACCACCGGCCCAGCTGCTGGCCACCATCCATCCGTCCGCCGTGCTCCGGGCCGACAACCAGGACGTGGCGTACGACGGGCTGGTCGCCGACCTCACCGTCGTCTCCCGCGCGCTGACCGGCCGCCCCGGCCGCTGATCGTCCCCAGTGGAGATTGGCCGCGCTGCCGGCGGGGTAGAACCAGCAAATGGCAGGTGATCGGACCGGACCGGTGGCGTTCCGTCGCATCCCGCCGATCCTGCGGCTGGTGGTGCTGTGGGCAGCCGCCATTCCGCTCGCCGTCGGGTTCCGGCTGCTGTTCCGCGACCCCTTGGCCGAGGCGGTGCTCGCCGGTGCCATGTTCGTCCTGTTCCTGCTGCCAGTCTGGTTGTGGGTGTCGGTCCAGCCACAGTCGCGCGCGAAGCAGCCGACGTCGTCCGGTGCCGGGCCGGTGCCGGACGCGATCCGACGCCAGGACGAGCGCGACCGGTGCCGCGCGGACGAGCAGGCCCTGAACCGCGCCCTGCGGACGGGTGAACCACCCCAGGACGAGAGCCTCCGCGCCGAACTGCCGGCGTACCTCCGCTGGCGCGTCCGGGGCGCGGTGCTCGCGCTCGTCGCGGGCCTGCCACTGCTCGCCGGGTTGATCCTGCTCGGCTGGTACGGCGGGGCGGAGCGGGCCTGGCCGGTGATGTACGCCCTGTTCGTGCCACCGTTCGTCGGTTGGGCCGGCTGGGTGCTGGTCAGGGCTGGCCGCCTCGGCCGACGGTTGAACGGCGATCACCACCCGCACGACCCGGCAGGCCCGCAGCGACCGGAGGAGGCCGCTGGGCGGTCCGCATGAGCGGTGCCACACTTGCCGCCATGCAGCAGCACCTCTACCAGCCCGACCACGACGAGTTCCGGGACCTGTGCCGGCGCTTCCTGGACCGCGAGGCCGTGCCGCACCACGACCGCTGGGAGGCCGACGGCATCGTCGACCGCGAGGTGTGGCGGAAGGCCGGCGCCGCCGGACTGCTCGGGCCGGACGTCGACGAGACCTACGGCGGCGGCGGGCAGCGGGACTTCCGGTACAACGCCGTCCTGGTCGAGGAGATCGTCAACTCGGGCTGCTCCGGGCTCGGTTTCGGCCTGCACAACGACGTGGTCGCGCCGTACCTCACCGAGCTGACCACCGAGGAGCAGCGCCAGCGCTGGCTGCCCCGGTTCTGCTCCGGCGACCTCGTCACCGCCATCGCGATGAGCGAACCCGGCGCCGGCTCCGACCTGGCCGGCGTCCGCACCACCGCCGTCCGCGACGGCGACAGCTACCTGCTCAACGGGCAGAAGACGTTCATCACCAACGGTGAGCTGGCCGACCTGGTGATCGTGGTGGCCCGTACCGCCGACGAGGGCGCCCACGGCGTGAGCCTGATCGCGGTGGAGACCGGGACCGCCGGCTTCACCCGGGGCCGCCGGCTGGCCAAGGTCGGGCTGAAGGCCAACGACACCGCCGAACTCTTCTTCGACGACTGCCGGGTGCCGGTCGCCAACCTCCTCGGCACCGAGAACCACGGCTTCTACCACCTGATGGCCAACCTGCCCCGGGAACGGCTCAGCATCGCCGTCGCCGCGGTCGCCGCGGCCGAACGGCTGCTCGCCCTCACCCTCGAATACGCCCGCACCCGGGAGGCGTTCGGCCGGCCGATCGGGAAGTTCCAGCACAACCGGTTCCTCCTCGCCGAGCTGGACACCGAGGTCACCATCGCGCGGACCTTCGTCAACCACTGCGTGGCCGAGTTCAACGCCGGCCGGCTGTCGGTGACCGACGCGGCCAAGGCCAAGTGGTGGACCACGGAGTTGCAGAACCGGGTCGCCGACCGGTGCGTGCAGTTGCACGGCGGCTACGGCTTCATGGCGGAGTACCCGGTGGCGCGGGCCTGGCTGGACAGCCGGGTGCAGACCATCTACGGCGGCACCACGGAGATCATGAAGGAGATCATCGGCCGCGGCCTGGGGCTGTGACGAAAACCGGGCTGCCGACCGTCGGTCGGGTGCGAAAGGATGGTCACCCCTTACCAAGGAGCCTCCCGTTGGCCACTGACCTGACGACCACACCGGCGCACCCGGACGTCGCGCCCATCCAGCGGCGCACCCTGCGGCTGCTCTTCACCACCCAGGTCGTCGGCGGCATCGGCGTGACCATCGGCATCGCCGTCGGCGCCCTGCTCGCCGCCGAGATCGCCGGCACCGCGGTGGCCGGCCTGGCGCAGAGCGCCGCCGTGGTCGGTGCGGCCCTGCTCGCCGTCCCGGTCACCCGGATCATCACCGGGCACGGCCGCCGCCCCGGCCTGGCCGTCGCGTACCTGGTCGGGGCGTTGGGTGGGGTGCTTGTCGTGCTCGCCGCGGCGACCCGGTCGGTTCCGCTGCTCTTCCTCGGCATGCTCCTGTTCGGCGGCGGCTCCGCCGCCAACCTCCAGGCCCGCTACGCCGCTGTCGACCTCGCCGAACCGGACCGACGCGCCCGGCAACTGTCGCTGATCGTCTGGGCCACCACCATCGGCGCGGTGGCCGCCCCGAACTTCGCCGCCCTCGCCGACCGCACCACCAGCGGCTGGGGGCTGCCGGCACTGTCCGGCCCGTTCGCGTTCAGCGCCGTCGCGTTCGTGCTCGCCGCCGGCGTACTGCTGCTGTGGTTGCGGCCCGACCCGCTGCTCACCGCGCGCCGGCTCGTGGCGGCCCGGGCCGGCGCGTCCGAGCCGACCCCGCCCGCTCCGCCACCGGCACCCGCCGAGCCGGCCCAGGCGGCGTCCGCGCTCGCCCCGGCCGGCCCGATCCCGGCACCGGCGGCGCCGGCCCGGCGCGGCGGGGGCATGCGCGCCGCCTGGTCGGTGGTACGCGGCCGCCCGGCCGCCCGGCTCGGCGTGTCCGCCGTGGCCGTGGGCCACCTGGTGATGGTGGCGGTGATGGCGATGACCCCGGTGCACCTGCGGGAGTACTACGCCGTCGACGAGGTGCTGCCGGTGGTCGGGCTGGTGCTGAGCCTGCACATCGCCGGCATGTACGCGCTGGCACCCGTGGTCGGTTGGCTCGCCGACCGGTTCGGCCGCCGCCCGGTCATCCTCGGCGGGATCGCGACGCTGCTGGCCGCCTGCGCGGTCGCCGGCACCGCCGGGCACCACACGCCCCGGCTCACCATCGGGCTGATCCTGCTCGGGCTCGGCTGGTCGGCGACCATGGTGGCCGGCTCCACCCTGCTGTCGGAGTCGGTGCCGGACGAGGTGCGGCCCAGCGCCCAGGGGCTGTCCGACCTGCTCATGGGGCTGGCCGGCGCGTTGGCCGGAGCACTCAGCGGGTTTGTCATGCAACTCGCGGGCTATCCCGTGCTCACCCTGCTCGCCGCGGTCGCGGTGGCACCCCTGCTGGCGCTAGCGTTGCGTCCGGTGCCGGTGGGTGCACCGGACAGGAAGGACTGATCACGTGCGGCTGACCGACTTCTGGGCGCGCCTGGCCGAGGCGTTCGGGCCCGCGTACGCGGCCAGCATCGCCAGCGACCAGGTGCTGTCGGAACTCGGTGGGCGGACCATCGAACAGGCCCTCAAGGCCGGCGTGGAGACGCACGTGGTGTGGCGTGCCGTGGTCGCGGCCTACCCCGACCGGGTCCCCGCCCGGCTACGCTGAGCAGCTGATTCGTTACTTCCGCGTGTCTCTTGCCGAGTCGTACACCTGTTCGGCTATTGTCCACAGCGGGGTGCTCGTCCACAGGCCACGGCCAGTCGGCTGGTTTTCTGTCGGACCCAGCGCCTAGCGTGTCCCGCGTGACGCGAAGCTCAGGAAAGACGCCGGCGAAGGCAGGGGTGGCAACGATGGCGGCAGGACCTGACCGGGAGAAGGCGCTCGACCTTGCTCTCGCTCAGATCGACAAGCAGTTCGGCAAGGGTTCGGTGATGCGGCTGGGGGAGCGACCGGTCATCCAGACCTCGGTCATTCCGACCGGCTCCATCGCGCTCGACGTGGCGCTCGGCGTGGGCGGTCTGCCCCGTGGCCGGGTCGTCGAGGTGTACGGCCCGGAGAGCAGCGGTAAGACCACGGTCGCCCTGCACGCGGTGGCCAACGCCCAGCGGGCCGGCGGCATCGCCGCCTTCATCGACGCCGAGCACGCGCTCGACCCGGAGTACGCCAGGGCCCTCGGTGTCGACACCGACGCCCTGCTGGTCTCCCAGCCGGACACCGGCGAGCAGGCGTTGGAGATCGCGGACATGCTGGTCCGCTCCGGCGCGATCGACATCATCGTGATCGACTCGGTCGCCGCGCTGGTGCCGCGCGCCGAGATCGAGGGCGAGATGGGCGACAGCCACGTGGGTCTCCAGGCCCGGCTGATGAGCCAGGCGCTGCGGAAGATCACCGGCGTGCTCAACAACACCGGCACCACCGCGATCTTCATCAACCAGCTCCGCGAGAAGATCGGTGTCATGTTCGGCTGCATGTCGTACTCGACCCGGGTCACGCTGGCCGACGGCACGCAGGAGAAGATCGGCAAGATCGTCAACCAGCGGATGGATGTCGAGGTCCTCTCCTACAACCCGGACACCGACCGGGTGGAGCCGAAGCGGATCACCAACTGGTTCAACAACGGTCCGGCGGAGCAGTTCCTCCAGTTCACCGTCGCCAAGTCGGGTGGCAACGGGCGGGCACAGTTCGCCGCCACCGCCAACCACCTGGTACGCACGCCCGGCGGTTGGCGGGAGGCGGGCGAGTTGATCGCGGGTGACCGGGTGATGCTCGCCGAGTCACGCCGTCTCAGCGAGCAGCAGTGGCAGGTCGTGCTCGGCTCGCTGATGGGCGATGGTGCCCTGTCGCCGAACCGCCAGGACCGCTCCGGTGTCCGCTTCCGGCTCGGCCACGGCGCACAGCAGGTCGACTACCTCGACTGGAAGGTCTCACTGCTGGGCAACATCGGCCACTCCCGGCGCACCGACGCCCGGGGCGCTGCCTTCGTCGACTTCACTCCACTGCCGGAGTTGGGCGAGCTGCAGCGCGCGGTCTACCTGGGCGACGGCAAGAAGCACCTCAGCTGGGACTATCTCAAGGCGCTGACCCCGCTCGCCCTCGCCGTGTGGTACATGGACGATGGTTGCTTCACCGTCCGCTCCAAGGGCTTGCAGGAGCGCACGGCCGGTGGCTCCGGCCGGATCGAGATCTGCGTCGAGGCGATGGCGGAGGGCAGCCGGGATCGTCTGGTGGCGCATCTGCGCGACGCGTACGGCATGGATGTGAGGCTGCTCGCCCGGGGCGCTCGGCAGACGGCGTCGATCGTCTTCACCACCGAGTCGTCGGCGAGGTTCCAGGAACTGGTCGCCCCCTACGTGCCGGTGGCGATGGAGGCCAAGCTGCTGCCGCGCTTCCGTGGCCAGTGTGGCGTCGAGCCGCAGTTCGTGCCGGCGGAGCTGATGCCGGTGCCCGCCCGGATCGTCGATGTCCGGGTCAAGCCGAAGACCCGCTCGATGAACCGGTTCGACATCGAGGTCGAGGGCAACCACAACTACTTCGTCGACGGCGTCATGGTGCACAACAGCCCTGAGACCACCACCGGTGGGCGGGCGCTGAAGTTCTACGCCTCGGTCCGGCTCGACGTGCGGCGCATCGAGAGCCTGAAGGACGGCACCGACGTGGTCGGCAACCGCACCCGGGTCAAGGTCGTGAAGAACAAGGTCGCGTCCCCGTTCAAGCAGGCCGAGTTCGACATCATGTACGGCAAGGGCATCTCCCGTGAGGGTTCGCTGATCGACGTCGGTGTCGAGCAGTCGATCATCCGCAAGTCCGGCGCCTGGTACACCTACGAGGGCGACCAACTGGGCCAGGGCAAGGAGAAGGCCCGCGAGTTCCTCCGGGAGAACCCGGACGTGGCCGCCGAGATCGAGAAGAAGATCCTGGAGAAGCTCGGCGTCGGGGTCGGCGCGGGCGACGCCGCCGGTGGCCCGGAGCTGCCGCCGGTCGACTTCTGATCCTGAGTCGTGGCAGGACGACGTGCCCGCTCGGGGCGGGGCTGGGATGCCAGCCCGCCCCGCGCGGGTGACGCCACACCACGTCCCCGCCGGGGCCGCCGCGCCGCCGGAGGCCCCGCTGACCCGGGTGACCCGGCGTCGGCCGATTCTCCGGACGCGCCGGCATGGGATACCTCTCGGGGCGGGGCCGGTTCCGCCCGACGGGCCGGCGGTTCGGCACGCGACGGCGCGGCAGCCGCGCCTCGTGACGAGGCCGAGGTGGCTCGGGAGATCTGTCTGCGGCAGCTCGCGGTGCGCCCGCGTACCCGTGCCGAGCTGGCCACCGCGTTGGCACGGCGGGGCATCTCCGAGGAGACCGCCGACCAGGTCCTCGACCGGTACGACGAGGTCGGCATCATCGACGACGCCGCGTTCGCCCGAGCCTGGGTGAGCAGCCGGCACGCGGGCCGTGGGCTGGCGCGCCGGGCACTGGCCAACGAGCTGCGCCAGCGCGGCGTGGACGGCGACACGGCCAGCGAGGCGTTGGACGAGCTGGACGAGACCACCGAGGCGGAGACCGCCCGCGCGCTGGTGGAGCGGAAACTGCGGACCGCCCGGGGTGAGCCGGACGCGGTGTTCCGGCGGCTGGTCGGCATGCTGGCCCGCAAGGGCTACCCGGCCGGCGTGGCGATCCGGGCGGTGAAGGACGCGATCGCCGCGCAGAGCGCCGAGGCGGCCGAGTTCGCCGAGCAGATCGACGCCGACGCCCTCGCCGACGCCGAGGGTGAGATCGACCGCTGACCGCGCGTTCGTGCCGTCGTGCTGTCTCACCAATTGTGATCTCGCCCGGGCCGTGCCGGGGCCGCGGGCGATGCGACGAGCGCGGGTGCGACGCCCACCTCCGCGACGTGACCAGCCCCGATGAGTCAACTCGGCGTCGGTCGTTCGTCTTTTTTGCCCGCTGGCGTCCGAGTGTTCATTGGCGGAGGGTGACGAGTCAACTTCTCTCCGTCCGGGTGGTTTGATCATCTGTTCTTGACCGGAGGCCGGTTGAGACCTAGCCTCGCCATAAAGGCTCACATTGCCCGACCAAGCGCAGGCTAAGCGCACAACATAGATCCCGTAACAGAACAGCATCACTTTGGCCGGCACCTTCGGCCGCGTACGTCAGCTCCGGACGGGCCGGTCCGGGCTCGCGTGACACTGCACCCGGCCCGCCCACGGCCGTCAGGACGTCGGCGGAGGAAGCCAACCCACGGCCATGCGCTCCGGTCGGGCGTCCAGAGTCGCAGGAGCGTGCCCACCCGGCAGGCTGTTGCGGCGCGACGGTTCAGGGGAGGCGCGCCATGGCGAGGCGGCACAGGTTCACCGGAGTCCCGGCATGAGCGAGCGGAGCGGGCCGACCGTGAGGCTTTGTTCGGCGCTGCCCGCCAAGGGTGCGCGGCGGAACGGAGCGTCGGCATGAGCGCGGGGGCGGGTGCTCCCGGCGCGGCGGATTCCGGTGCCGGCGACGACGGTGAGCAGAGTCCCGGTCCAGCTGCCGTTGCCGTGGTGACCGGTGACGGCCCGGACGGAGCCGACCGGTGAGCGCCTTCGACGTCGTCATCCTGGTCGCCGTGCTGGTGCTGACCCTCGTGGTGCTCGGCGCGGTGCTGTTCGGGGTGCGGATGATGCGGGGGTTGATGACGCGTCCGGCACCGGAGGATCCGGCGTACGTCGCGGAGAAGGACCGGCAGGAGCAGTCGCTGGCCGCCCTGCGTACGGCCGCTGACGAGGTGAACAGCACCATCGACGTGGCGAAGTCCGCGGCGGCGGCGGCACGTGCCGAGGCGGCGGCGGCCAAGGCGGAGGCGAAGGCCGCGCGGGCGGAGGCGCGTCGGGTCCTCGACGACGCCCGTGCCGAGGCGGACACGGTGCTGGAACGGGCGCACAAGCAGGCCGAGGCGGACGCCGAGCAGTTGCGCACGGCGGCCCGGCGCAGCGGTGAACGGGAGGTGGCGGTGTTGGCCGCGACCACCCGGGAGCAGGCGGCCGAGGTGGAGCGGCGGGCGACCCGGATGGACGAGCGGGAGCGGCTGCACACCGAGGAGGTGGAGCGGCTCGCGGAGCGGGAACGCCAGCTCACCGCGGCCAACGCGGCGCTGGCGGCCCGTGAGGCGGCGCTTGTCGAGCGGGAGGCCGATCTCGCCGAGGTGGAGAACCAGCGGCGACGCGAGTTGGAGCGGGTCGCCGGGTTGACCGCGGACGCCGCGCGGGCCGAGTTGGTCGAGGCGATCGAGGGCCAGGCGAAGCGGGAGGCCGCGCTGCTGGTCCGGGACATCGAATCCGACGCGAGGTCGACCGCCGAGCAGCGGGCCCGGCACATCGTGGTCGACGCCATCCAACGGGTGGCCAGCGAGCAGACCGCCGAGAGCGTGGTCAGCGTGTTGCACCTGCCGGGCGACGAGATGAAGGGGCGGATCATCGGCCGGGAGGGCCGCAACATCCGCGCCTTCGAGTCGGTCACCGGGGTGAACCTGATCATCGACGACACTCCCGAGGCGGTGCTGCTGTCCTGCTTCGACCCGGTGCGCCGGGAGGTGGGCCGGTTGACGCTGGAGAAGCTGGTGCTGGACGGCCGGATCCACCCGCACCGCATCGAGGAGGTGCACGAGCTGGCCCGCCAGGAAGTCGACCAGCTCTGCCACCGGGCCGCCGAGGACGCCCTGGTGGAGGTCGGCATCACCGAGATCCACCCGGAGCTGGTCACGCTGCTGGGCCGGTTGCGCTACCGCACGTCGTACGGGCAGAACGTGCTCAAGCACCTGGTCGAGACCGCGCACATCGCCGGGGTGATGGCGGCCGAGCTGCGGCTGGACGTGCCGTTGATCAAGCGGTCGGCGTTCCTGCACGACATCGGCAAGGCGCTCACCCACGAGGTGGAGGGCAGCCACGCCATCATCGGGGCGGACGTGGCCCGTAAGTACGGGGAGAGTGAGGACGTGGTGCACGCCATCGAGGCGCACCACAACGAGGTGCCGCCGCAGACCGTGGAGGCGGTGCTGACCCAGGCCTCGGACGCCTGCTCGGGCGGGCGGCCGGGAGCGCGGCGGGAGAGCCTGGAGGCGTACGTCAAGCGACTGGAACGGATCGAGGAGATCGCCGCCGGCAAGGTCGGGGTGGAGAAGGTCTTCGCGATGCAGGCGGGCCGCGAGATCCGGGTGATGGTCAAGCCCGACGACGTCGACGACATCGGTGCGGCGGTGCTGGCCCGGGACGTGGCCAAGCAGGTCGAGGAGGAGCTGACCTATCCGGGTCAGATCCGGGTGACGGTGGTCCGCGAGTCCCGGGTCACCGAGATCGCCCGCTAGGTCTGAGGAAGGGCCCCTGCTCGACGCCTAGTGGCGAGCAGGGGCCCTTCCTTGACACCGCTCAGCCCTGCGGCTCGGAGACGGTGGCGCCGCCCTCGGGGGTGGAGTCCGCCGCCCCGGCCGGCGCGGTCTGCTTCGGCACCCGGAAGGCCCGGGCACCGGTGCGCCGGTCCAGCCAGCCGGCGAACCAGGTGAGCATCGAGTTGATCACGATGTAGATGACGGCGGCGACGATCGCGCAGGCGATGATGTTGCCGTAGTTGGCGGAGAGGTCGTTGACGCCGCGCTGGAGCAGCTCCGGGTAGGCCACGATGTAGCCGAGCGCGGTGTCCTTGAGCAGCACCACCAGTTGGCTGACGATGATCGGCAGCATGGCGCGGGCGGCCTGCGGGAGCAGGATCATCCGCATCACCTGGTTCTTGCGCATGCCGATCGCGTACGCCGCCTCGGACTGCCCGCCGGGCACGGCTCGGATGCCGGCCCGGAACGCCTCGGCGAGCACCGAGCCGTTGTAGAGGGTCAGGCCGATCACCACGGCCCAGAAGGCGGTGACCGGGCCCTGGATGAGGAACGGCACGCCGTAGAAGATGAAGAAGATCATCAGCAGCAGCGGTACCGCGCGGAAGAACTCCACCACCATGCCGGCCGGCACGCTGATCCACCAGCGGTCGGAGAGCCGGCCGAAGGCGAAGACGATGCCGAAGGCGAGCGACAGCGCCATGCCGACGCCGGCCGCCTTCAGGGTCGCCCACAGGCCCGGCAGGATGAACTGGGTCCAGGTGGCCGACCGGGTGAACGGCTCCCACAGCCGGGGCTCCCACTGGTTCGCCTGGTCGAACTTCGTGTAGATCCAGTAGAGCAGGGCGAGCAGCGCGACGCCGAAGACGACGCTGAGCACCGCGTTGCGTACCTTGGCCCGGGGCCCCGGGTGGTCGTAGAGGACGTTGCTGGTGCTCATCAGCGCTTCACCGCCAGTCGGTTGGCCAGCCAGCCGAAGAAGTAGCCGGTGGGGATGAGCAGTGCGGCGAACGTGCCGGCGAAGACCAGGAAGATCAGAATGACGGCGTTACCGTAGCTGTTGAGCAGGTCCTTCATGACGCTGGAGGCCTCGACGAGCCCGATGGTGCCGACGATCGTGGCGTTCTTGCAGAGCGCGATCAGGATGCTGCCGAAGGGCGCGATCACCGAGCGGGCGGCCTGCGGCAGCACCACGATCCGCAGCGTCTGTGCGAACGACAGCCCGATCGCCCGGGCCGCCTCGGCCTGGCCGGTCGGCACGGTGTTGATGCCCGAGCGCACCGCCTCGCAGACGAAGGCGGCGGTGTAGGTCGACAGGCCGATCACACCGAGCCAGTAGATGTTGACGTCGAGCTCCTGGGACAGGCTCAGCCCGAGGGTGGCGTACAGCCCGAAGTAGCAGAAGAAGACGACCAGGGTCAGCGGGGTGTTGCGGAAGATGTTGACCCAGGCCGCGCCGAAGCCGCGCAACACGGGTACGGGGGAGACCCGCATCGCGGCCAGCAGCACGCCGATGACCAGCGCGCAGACCGCGGACGCGCCGGTCAGCTTGAGGATCCAGACGAAGCCCGACACGAATGCGTCGAAGTTCTCCGGATCGGTGAATACGTCCATGCTTCGGCTCCCGGGGCACGTGATGAGGGCCGGTGACAGGCCGGAGCCGGCACCCGTTACGGGTGCCGGCTCCGGTACCGGTCAGACAGCGCCGCAGTGGGTCATCTTGGTGGTGTCCAGCTCGGGCGCGGGGGTGCCGCTCTTGCCCAGGGTGGCGTCCCAGGCGGCCTTGTAGCTGCCGTCCTCGGCGGCGGCCTTGAGGATCTCGTTGACCTTCTCGCAGCCGTCGGTGTCGTCCTTCTTCAGGCCGATGCCGTAGGGCTCGTCGGAGAAGGTGTTGCCGACCACCTTGAACTTGCCGGCGTACTGGTCCTGCGCGGCGTAGCCGGCGAGGATGATGTCGTCGGTGGTCACCGCGTCGACCTGGCCGTTCTCCAGCAGCGGCAGGCACTTCGAGTACGCGTCGAACTGCTGCAGCTTGGCGTCCGGGTAGTTCTCGGTGATCCGCTTGGCCGGCGTCGAGCCGGTCACCGAGCAGACCGTCTTACCCGCCAGCTGGTCCGGGCCGGTGAGCGTGGAGTCCGCCTTGACCAGCAGGTCCTGGCCGGCGATGTAGTACGGTCCGGCGAAGTTGACCTTCTGCTTGCGCTCGTCGTTGATGGTGTAGGTGGCCACCACCAGGTCGACGGTGCCCTGCTCGATGAAGGGCTCCCGGTTGGCCGACACGGTGGTCTTCCACTCGATGCCGCTCTCCTCGACGCCGAGGCCCTTCGCGATGATCTTCGCGATCTCGATGTCGAAGCCCTCGTACTGGCTGCCCGTCTGCAGACCCAGGCCAGGCTGGTCGGCCTTGACGCCGATGACCAGCTTGTCCTGGCTCTCCGCCTTGCCGACGATGCCACCGGCGCCCGTGCCGGAGCCGCCCTCGTCGCTGTCCCCGCCGCAGGCGGTCATCGCGACCGCGAGGCCGGCAACGGCGGCAACCGCCGCCATCCGCTTCATTCGCATACCTGATCTCCTTCTTCGACTGGAGCCGGCCGGGTCACGGCCCGCCCCACTACCGGACGCCTAGTGGGTGAGGATCTTGGAGAGGAAGTCCTTGGCGCGCTCGCTGCGCGGGTTCGCGAAGAACTCCGTCGGAGCGGCGTCCTCGACGAGCTTGCCGTCGGCCATGAAGATGACCCGGTTCGCGGCGTGCCGGGCGAAGCCCATCTCGTGGGTGACCACGACCATGGTCATGCCGTCGCGGGCCAGCGAGGTCATCACGTCCAGCACCTCGCCGACCATCTCCGGGTCCAGCGCGCTGGTGGGCTCGTCGAAGAGCATCGCCTTGGGCTGCATGGCCAGCGCGCGGGCGATCGCGGCGCGCTGCTGCTGGCCGCCGGAGAGCTGGGCCGGGTACTTGTCGGCCTGGTTGGCGATGCCGACCCGGTCGAGCAGGGCGAGACCTCGCTCGCGGGCCGCCGCCGGCTTCTCCTTGCGGACCTTGATCGGGCCGAGGGTGACGTTCTCCAGGATCGTCTTGTGCGCGAAGAGGTTGAACGACTGGAACACCATGCCGACCTCGCTGCGCAGTCTCGCCAGGGCCTTGCCCTCGGCCGGCAGCGCCTGCCCGTCGAAGGTGATGGTGCCGGAGTTGATCGGCTCCAGCCGGTTGATGGTGCGGCACAGGGTCGACTTGCCGGAGCCGGAGGGGCCGATCACCACGACCACCTCGCCCCGGCCCACCGACAGCGAGACGTCGTCGAGTACGTGCAGCGGCCCGAACCACTTGTTGACCGAGTCCAGCACGATGAGCGGTTCGCCCGTCGCCACGTCGTCTGTCCTCCTCGTCGCTGTCGGGAGTCGGTCGACCCCCGGTAGCGGCCACTGTAGGCGGGGTGAAGTGGCGGAACACAACTCAGATGGTCACGGAGCGGTAACACCATGGATGATCCGACTCCGGCGTCCGAATTTGACCCACCCGGCTGGCGTCCCGCCCCGGTGACGGAGATCATGAGGAGATGACCGAGCCCGTGCGGCTGACCCGGTACGCCCGTGGCGGCGGGTGCGCCTGCAAGATCCCGCCCGGCGAGCTGGAGGCGATGGTGGCCGGCCTCGGCCCCGCTGCCGGCACCGCCGACCTGCTGGTCGGGCTCGACCATGGCGACGACGCCGCGGTGGTGAGGCTGGACGAGCGCACCGGCCTGGTGACCACGGCGGACTTCTTCACACCGGTGGTCGACGACGCGTACGACTGGGGTCGGATCGCCGCCACCAACGCGCTGTCCGACGTGTACGCGATGGGCGGCGGCCCGCTGGTGGCGCTCAACCTGCTCTGCTGGCCGCGCGAGGTGCTGCCGCTGGAACTGGCCCGCGAGGTGTTGCGCGGTGGCCTGGACGTGGCCCGCGCGGCGGGCTGCCACCTGGCCGGCGGGCACAGCGTCGACGACGACGGCCCGAAGTACGGCCTGGCCGTGACCGGGCTGGTCCGGCCGGGCGAGATGATCACCCTGGACGCCGGGCGGGCCGGTCTGCCGCTGTCGCTCACCAAACCGCTCGGCGTCGGGGTGCTCAACACCCGCCACAAGAGCACCGGCGACAGCTTCCCGGCAGCGGTGGCGGCGATGACCACCCTCAATCGGGACGCCGCGCGGGCGGCGGTGGCGGCCGGGGTGCACTGCGGCACCGACGTGACCGGTTTCGGTCTGCTCGGGCACGCCTCGAAGCTGGCCCGGGCGAGCCGGGTCACGGTGGCGATCGACACCGCCCGGGTGCCGTATCTGGACGGTGCCCGGGAGGCGGTCCGGGACGGGTACGTCAGCGGTGGTTCCCGCCGCAACCTGGAGTGGGTGACCCCGTGGACGGACTTCGGCGCGGCGTCCGAGCAGGACGCGCTGTTGCTGGTCGACGCACAGACCTCGGGCGGGCTCCTGATCGCCGGGGAGATACCCGGCGCCCCGGTGATCGGTGAGCTGTTGCCCCCCGGCGAGCACCGGGTCGTCCTGCGCTGAACGCGGTGGTACGAGGTCGCGTGCCGCTGCGTGGGAACGCGCACCATACCCGATAAACTGTCATCTTCCCGCTACCTGGAGCGACGATGCTCTGGGAAATTTGGGCCAGAATGGTCACAGACCGGTAACTTGCCCCCGGCTGGGGGCAAATGCCCCCCACCATCGTCGTAAGGCCCGATCCGGAGGCCGGTGGGGACGAGCACAGCGAGGAGACGGCATGACCGAGCTGTGGAACTGGAGAATCGACCAGGTACGACCGGTGGAGGTCTACCCGGCGCTGGCCGACGCGCTCGGTCGGGTGGTGATGCCACTGGCGGTGGCTGATCCGCTGCGGCTGCCGACGTACGCGGTGGTCTGCGACGTCTGGCAGGCGCCGGGGGAGTTCGCCACGATCGTGGACTGCTACGGCGTACCGGACGAGCTGCCCGAGCTGCCCAGCATCGCGGCGCTGGCCCGGCTGCTCGGCCGCAACTGCCTGCTGCGGGACGACACGCTCGACGACACACGGCACCTGCTGGTCGCTCCCGACGGCAGCATCCGCCCGGTGCACTTCGACGTGCGGGAGACCGACGACGGCGAGGTGCTCAGCGACCGCCGGCTGTGCACCGAGGCGGACCCGCGCTGCCGGGGCTGGTCGCGCTGCCACCGCTCCCGCTGGGCGCCCGACTCGGTCAACCCCGCCCTGGCCGCCGCCTGACGAACACCGGTCGGCGGCCGGCTCTGCTCGTTTGCGTCCGATTCCTCGGACCCGGCTACGCTGTGCACGTCATGACTACCGCAGCGGCGGGCGGCCCGCGCACCTACCAGGTGCGCACCTACGGCTGCCAGATGAACGTGCACGACTCCGAGCGCATCTCCGGCCTGCTGGAGCAGGCGGGGTACGTCCGCGCGGGCGAGGCCGAGGACACCCCCGACGTGGTGGTGTTCAACACCTGCGCGGTCCGGGAGAACGCGGACAACCGGCTGTACGGCAACCTCGGTCACCTGCGTCCGGTCAAGAACCGGCACCCGGGGATGCAGATCGCCGTCGGTGGCTGCCTGGCCCAGAAGGACCGGGGCGACATCGTCCGCCGGGCACCCTGGGTGGACGTGGTCTTCGGTACTCACAACATCGGCTCGCTGCCGGTGCTGCTGGAGCGCGCCCGGCACAACGCCGCCGCCGAGGTGGAGATCCTCGAAGCCCTCGACGTCTTCCCGTCGACGCTGCCGACCCGCCGCGAGTCGACGTACGCCGGCTGGGTGTCGATCTCGGTGGGCTGCAACAACACCTGCACCTTCTGCATCGTGCCGTCGCTGCGCGGCCGGGAGAAGGACCGCCGCCCCGGCGACATTCTCAGCGAGGTACGCGCACTCGTCGACGAGGGCGTCCTGGAGGTGACCCTGCTCGGGCAGAACGTCAACTCCTACGGCGTCGAGTTCGGCGACCGGTACGCGTTCGGCAAGCTGCTGCGCGCCTGCGGTGAGATCGACGGGCTGGAGCGGGTCCGCTTCACCAGCCCGCACCCGAAGGACTTCACCGACGACGTGATCGCGGCGATGGCCGAGACCCCGAACGTCTGCCCCTCGCTGCACATGCCGTTGCAGTCCGGCTCGGACGACGTGCTGCGCGCGATGCGCCGCTCGTACCGGTCGGAGAAGTACCTGGGGATCATCGAGAAGGTCCGCGCCGCCATGCCCGACGCGGCGATCACCACCGACATCATCGTCGGCTTCCCCGGTGAGACCGAGGCGGACTTCGAGCGCACCCTGGACGTGGTCCGGGAGGCGCGGTTCGCCTCCGCCTTCACCTTCCAGTACTCCAAGCGCCCCGGCACGCCGGCCGCGAGCATGGACGGTCAGCTGCCCAAGCAGGTCGTGCAGGAGCGGTACGAGCGGCTGATCGCCTGCGTGGAGGAGATCACCTGGGCGGAGAACAAGAAGCTCGTCGGCGAGACCGTCGAGGTGCTGGTCGCCGTCGGTGAGGGCCGCAAGGACGAGCGGACCGGCCGGCTGTCGGGCCGGGCCCGCGACGGCCGCCTGGTGCACTTCGCCACCGGTGCTGCCGGCGAGCTGGGCGACGCCGGGTCGATCCGACCGGGCGACATCGTGCACACCACGATCACCTACGCCGCGCCGCACCACCTCAACGCCGACGGAGCGCCGCTGTCGCACCGCCGGACCCGGGCCGGTGACGCGGCCGAGGCGGGGCGTTCGCCGCGTACCCCCGGGGTGCTGCTCGGGCTGCCCACGATCGGCGCGCCGGCCCCGGTGCCCGCGCCGACGACCGGCTGCGCCGTCTCGCCCTGAGCTGGGTCGACGTTCCTCCAGGCTCGAGCACTCGCAGGCAGCCAATCGTTCTCGCCTGGATCCGCCGGTAGCTGCTGCGGTCGAACCCGCCACGCCGCCACCTCACCATCCCGTCCTGACTCGACGGTGCTGTTGCCTGCTTCGGTGTCAGATCTTGGTCGTTGTGGTCTGCCGAGTCGGTGCCGGCCGTATCGTGCTGGCCCGTGTGGAGGATCTTTTGACCCGCCCACGGTCGGCTGCCTCGGTTGCCCAGTGGGTGGAGGTGCACCGGCTGGCGGTGGCAGGCAGGGAGCCGGCGATCGCCCGGCATGTCGGGGACCGGGTGGCGAGGGTGTGGCTGCGCACGTCCCGGTTCGCCGATGTCGAGACCCTCGCGACCGCGACCCTGACCCTCGGCCCGGACGCCAGCGCCTGCTGTCACCTGGGGCGGGCCCAAGCCGCCACCGGGCGACCCGAGCCTGCCCTGAAAAGCTACGACCAGGCCCTACGCCTCTACCGCGAGGCCGACGACCCCGGCGATGAAGCCGCCACCCTGAACAACATCGGTGCCGTGTACGACGGGCTCGGGAATCGGCGGCGGGCCCTCAGCTACTACCTGGGGGCACTGTCCATCCAGCGGGTGATCGGCCACCGCAAGGGCGAAGCTGCCACCCTCACCAACATCGGCACCGTGTACCGCGGGCTCGAGGGCTGGCAGCAGGCCCTCACCTACTATCGGCAGGCCCTCCCCATCCTGCGGGAGGTCGGCGACCGGGCCGGCGAGGCCATCACCCTCAACAACATCGGCCACGCGTACGACGGGCTCAGGAATCGGCAGCAGGCCCTCACCTACTTCCAGCAGGCCCTCCCCATCCTGCGGGAGGTCGGCGACCGGGCCAGCGAAGCCGCCACCCTCACCAATATCGGTGCCGCGTACGACGGGCTCGAGGATCAGCGGCAGGCCCTCACCTACCTCCAACAGGCCCTGTCTATCCAGCGGGAGGTCGGCGACCGGGCCGGCGAAGCGGCCACCCTCAACAACATCGGCCACGCGTACGACGAGCTCGGGAATCGGCAGCAGGCCCTCACCTACCTCCAACAGGCCCTATCTATCCATCGCGAGATCGGCGACCGGGTCGGCGAAGCCACCGCCCTCTACAACATCAGTGCTATCCGGTCTCGGGAGGGCGATCTCGCTGGTGCGGAGGCTGTGCTCATTGAAGTTCTTGAGGTCTTCCGCGTAACTGATGATCGCGCATCCGCGGCCACGGCGAGCTTCACCATGGCCAGCGTGCTATGGCAGATGCAGCGAGTGGACGATGCCATCGAGTTCCAGCGCCGCGCGGTGGCGCTGGCCGAGCAGACGAGTCATCCGGATCGGAATCTGATGCGAGAGTTGCTCGCGCACCTTGAGCGGACAAGGAAGGGATAGCCGGTGGGAACTGCCGTACCTGAGGTGTCGGGGTCGGACGCCCCGGGCTGGGCTGCGGAGCTGCGCGGCGCTCTGGCCGCGAAGGCCGGGCCGGGTGACGAGATGTCGCCGGTTGAGGTGCGGCGTTTCGCAGAGCTGGAGATCGCGTTCCGGGAGGTTGAATCGCGGCAGGCTGAGGGCGGAAACCAGGATGAGTGAGCTGCCCACGTACGAGTTGACGGTTTTCGAGCAGACCTCCGACTATGCGGAGTTGCGCCTGTCGACCGGTGGAGGCCCACCGAAGACGCGTGGCCTGGACAGGGCGGCGATCGACCGGCTGATCGAGATTGTGGAACGCGACTACAGCCAGCATGCGAGAGCGCAGGAGGAGTTCGGCGCGCCGCAGCTACGTGATCTCGGCGCGAAACTGGCCACCTTCCTGGACGGCGATGAGCGGTGGCTGACCCCGGTCCTGGATCGTCCGCCCGGCATCACGCTGCGCATCACCGCTGCGGAACGGTTGCGGCATCTGCCCTGGGAACTGCTTGCCGCAGGCGGCTCGTATCTGACCGTCTCCACCAGCGCGCCGCTGCTACCGGTGCGGTCCATCGACACCAACGCGGCACTCAACGGTCAGGTCGAGCCCGCGAACCGACCGTTGCGGGTGCTGTTCATGGCCACCTCCCCCGAGGGTGTCGAGCCGGTGCTCGGCTACGAAGCGGAGGAAGCGGCCATCCTGGCTGCCACCTCCCGCACCGGAGCCGAGCTGGTGGTGGAGGAGAGCGGCACTCTGGAAGGTCTTGGTTTCGTCAGTTCCGACCACGGCGCGGGATACTTCGACGTCCTACATCTGAGCGGCCACGCCAACGTCGGCTCGGACGGCCAGCCTGTCTTCGTGGTGGAGAACGAATTCGGTGGGCGTGCCGATGCCACCGCTGACCAGATCGCCCAGGCGTTGGACGGTCGCTGGCCCCGCCTGGTCTTCGTCTCCGGCTGCCTGACCGCGAACGCCCCCGACTCCGGCGCGTTCCCGTCGATGAGCGAGAGCCTGGTCCGTGCGGGAGCCCCGGTCGTGTTGGGGTGGGCGCTGCCGGTCGGTGACGTCTCCGCGACCGAGTTCGCCGCCGAACTCTACCGCTCGCTGGCTGCCGGGCAGGCCCTCGACCGCGCCGTGGTCAAGGCTCGCCAGCATCTGTACGCGAACGAGCGCGGCAACTGGCATCTGCTGCGCGTCTACACCGACGGATCCCCGCTCGTCCCCATGGTCACGCCCCTGCACGAAAAGGGGCGTACCCGGATCCAGATCCGCCCCGCCGACCAGGAGTTCCTGGACCCGCAGACCCAAAGATCCCGGGTAGCTTCCCGCGCCGCGTTCGTCGGACGACGGCGGGTCATTCAGCGCTGCCTGCGTACTCTCAAACAACCGCAGGGTGGCGACGGCGCGGCGCAGGCTCTGGTCCTGGCCGGCATGGGTGGTCTCGGCAAGAGCAGCCTCGCCTCCCGGCTGCTGGACCGCATGTCCACCACACACCAGCGTGCCGTCTGGTACGGCTGCGTCGACCTGACCAAGCTCCGGGAACTCACCACCAAAATCGACTTCCCCAGCATCGAGCAGCAGATCGAGGCGACCAAGCTGCTCGACAACACCCACGCGCCCCTGCTCGTACGTCTGCGTCACCTGCTGCACGTCGACGGACCTCTCGGGCAGACGCCGTGCCTGTTCGTGTTCGACGAATTCGAGGACGGCAACCTCGACGAACGCGACGGGGGCTACGTGCTGTCCCCGGAGATGGCCGACATTCTCCCGGCCCTGCTGGCCGCCATCCGTGACACCGGCAGCCCGAGCCGGGTCATAATCACCAGCCGCTACCGCTTCCCACCACCCGCCGGCACCGTCTTCGAGTCTCTGGAAACCCTCACCGACACCGAGCAGGCCAAGAAACTCGTGAACCTGCCCAACCTGCGCCCCGACTCCCCGGTCGACCTCGACATCCGTCTGCGCGCCGTGGAGGCCGCGGCCGGCAACCCTCGCCTGCTCGACTGGCTCGACCTGATCGTCGCCGCCCCCGATCTCGACATCGACGGCCTCATCAGCGCCGTCGAGGCCGAAGCCGACCGATTCCGCCGGGAAACCATCCTCGCCAAGAATCTCCTCAGCTCTCAATCCGCCGAGTTGCAGAAGATGCTCGCCAGGGTCAACGTCGTCGAACTGCCCGTCCCCGCCGACACCGTCCTCGCCATCCACGACCACCCCGACGCCACCGATCACATCGAACGTGCCGTCCAACTCGGCCTGATGGAAGAAGGCACCGACCCGGAAACCCGCGAACCCCGCTACTACGTCTCCAACGTGCTGCGCCCCCTTATCCGCCCTCTCCTCACCGACGACGAATACATCCAGGCCTGCGCCGCCGCCGCGCGATCCCTCTACAAACTCTGGATCACCGACCCCGCCACGACCGAGCCCACCTCATGACCACCCTCGCCCAGTGGGTGGAGGTGCACCGGCTGGCGGCGGCTGGCCGGGAGCCGGTGATCGCCCGCTATGTCGGGGATCGAGTGGCGAGGGTGTGGCTGCGCACGTCCCGGTTCGCGGATGTCGAGGCCCTCGCGACCGCGACCCTGACCCTGGGCCCCGACGCCGCCGCCTGCTATCACCTGGGGTGGGCCCAATCCTTCACCGGGCGACCCGGGCCTGCCTTGGAAAGCTACGAGCAAGCCCTGCACCTGTATCGCGAGGCCGACGACCGTGCCGGCGAAGCCGCAACCCTCAACAACATCGGCCACGTGTACGACAGGCTGGGGGATCGGGAGCAGGCACTCACCTACTACTGGCGGGCCCTGCCCATCATGCGGGAGGTCGGTGACCGTGCTGGCGAAGCCGCAATCCTCAACAACATCGGCCACCTCTACGACAGGCTGGGGGATCGGGAGCAGGCAGGCACCTACTACTGGCGGGCCCTGCCCATCATGCGGGAGGTCGGTGACCGTGCTGGCGAAGCCGCAATCCTCACCAACATTGGCCACCTCTACGACAGGCTGGGGGATTGGGAGCAGGCACTCACCTACTACGGGCAGGCTCTACCCATCCGGCGGGAGGTCGGCGATCGCGCCGGCGAAGCCGCAACCCTCACCAACATTGGCCACGTGTACGACAGGCTGGGGGATTGGGAGCAGGCACTCACCTACTACGGGCAGGCCCTGCCCATCGCGCGGGAGGTCGGTGACTGTGCTGGCGAAGCCCCCATCCTCACCAACATCGGCGGTGTGTTCCACGGGCTGGGGGATCGGGAGCAGGCACTCATCTACTACCGGCAGGCCCTGCCCATCCAGCGGGAGGTTGGTGACCGTTTCAGCGAGGCTGTCACCCGATACAACATTGCGATGATCCATCGTGGTGAAGGGCGTCTCGACGAAGCGATCGGCGAACTCGAAGTCGTCGTCGATCTCGACCGCCAAGTGGGTCACCCTGACCTCGTATCGGACACTGCCATGCTCGAACAACTACGCCAAGAACGAGCAACCGCTCAGCGACCTGATCCGGGCCCCGACCAGGGCTGAGACGCCGTTGACGCTCAGGCGGTGAAGATGGGCGAACGCGGCACGGACAGCCGCAGATCAGGGGCGGGTGCCGGCCGTTCTGATGCCGCTGACGAAGGTGCCCCAGGCGGCAGGGGTGAAGCTCAGCGTCCCGGCAGCAGGGGCCTTGGAGTCGCTTACGTCGATAGCGGTGCCTCGGTCGCGGACCTCGACGCACTGGCCGTTGCTGCCGGAACGGCTCGACGTGCGCCAGACGTTACGCTCCATGCTCGCTCAGCTCCTTGACGAACTTCACCGACTCGGCCGGCGACCTCGCCAGCATCCTCAAATTGTCGTACGCCGCCGAAAGCCGCGCCAGGTCGCGGCTCGATTCGAGGAACAGCTCACCGGCCAGGGTCTCGATGTAACCCAACGGCGGGTCGTCGTGCTCGAAGCTGAGCAGGGCGAAGCCGGAGCTGTCCGCCAGGTGTGCGCCGGCTTCGAAGCAGAGCACCTGGATCGTGACATTGGGCAGTTGGCTCACCTTGACCAGGTGGTGCAGTTGCTCGCGCAGCACGTCCGGGCCGCCGACCTCGGTCCGCAGGGACGCCTCGGACAGGATGGCGTGCAGCCGCAGCGGGGTCGGCTGCCGGTGTAGCACCTCCTGGCGGGTCATCCGGGCAACGACCCGCTGCTCAACGGTTGCCGGGTCAGTCTCACGACCGATGATGTTGACCTCGCGGGCGTACCGCTCGGTCTGAAGTAGACCGGGCACGAGCATCGGCTCGAAGTTCTTGAGTTCGGCGGCTTCGGTCTCGTACGCCCGTACTCTCCTCGCCCAGATCATCCAACGCGGACCCGCAGCGCCCGACGTCGCGCGCCTGGCCACCATCGTCGGCCTGACCCGCTGCGGCCTGCCCATCGAACGCCCTGCTGATCATGAGGTTAGCGGCAGTTTTTGATCTCTATCAAGCCGCTAACCTCATGATCAACGCGTTTCGGAACCGGGCGGTCAGACCGAGATCCGACCGGCGCCCGCGCCGCCCGTCACGATCGACTTGACGTTGCTCGCGGTGTCCAGGGTGTACGAGTACGGGATGCCGGCGACGCTGCCGCCGGTCTGCCCGCTGCCCGAGTTGACGAAGTGGTTGTTGCGGGCCACCAGGGAGCCCGGGCCGGAGCTGCCCTCACCCAGGTGGTACGGGTCGGGGGTGTTCTCGAAGTAGTTGCCCTCGACCAGCACACCGGCGTTCATCGTGGACGCCACGCCGTAGCCGCGCACGTTGCTGTAGTAGTTGTTGTAGACGTGCACCGGGTTGCCGAAGCGGACCCGAGGGTGCCGCTGGTTGCTGCCGTCGAACCAGTTGTGGTGGTACGACACCCGCAGGTGGCCGACGTCCTGGCTGGCGTTGTCGTCGCTGTGCCCGAGCAGCATCGACTTGTCGTGACCGTAGACGCGGTTCCAGGACACGGTGATGAAGTCGGAGCCGCGCTTGATGTCGACCGCGCCGTCGTAGCCGGCGGTGAAGCTGTTGTGGTCGATCCAGATGTTGGTGGCCGACTCCTGGACGTTGATCGCGTCGTCGTCCCAGTTCCGGAAGGTCAGGTTCCGGATGATGACGTTGCGGTCACCGTTGATGTTGAAGCCGCAACCGGCGATCGTGGCACCGGAGTTGCCCAGGATCGTCTTGTTCGAGCGCACCCGCAGCATTCCGGAGCAGTTGATGGTGCCGGAGACCCGGATGACCGCCGCGCTGCTGGAGTTGAGCGCGCTGGTCAACGCCGAGGCGCTGGTGACGGTGGTGGTGCCGGCGTTGCCGCCGCCGGTGGTGCCGCCGTTCTGGGTGGCCCAGCCGACCAGCCCGGTCTGCGGGCCCGGGTTGGGCGGGGGCGGGGGAGGGGGCGTGGTGCCGCCGCCCAGCCGCACCAGTTGCCACCGCTGGTTGGCACCGTCCAGGTCGGCGTACTGGGAGATCATCGCCCCGTCGGCGGTGGACCAGCCCCACAGGTCGAGGGCCTTGTTGCTGTGCCGGTTGACGAACCGCACGTCGCCGTTGGTCGAGTCCGCGAGCCGCCAGTGCTGCTTGGTGTCGCTGCTCGCGGTGACCTGGGTGACCTGCACCCCGTCGTTGGAGTTGGGGATGGTGACGACCTTGCCGGAGTGCCGGTTGCGCAGCTGGTAGTAGCCGCTGCCCACGTCGACGAACTGGAACTGCTGGTTGTTGCCGTCGAGGCGGCTGAACTGCCGGATCTCGCCGCCGTCGGCGGTGGACCAGTTCCAGAGATCCATGGCCTTGCCGCTGTGGCGGTTGACGAACACGTAGTAGGCGCCGGTGTCGACGGTCGCCGCGGCGGCCGGGGCGACGCTCACCGCGACGGCGGCGGCGGGCAGCGCGACGACCGTCGCGGCCAGCACCGCCATCCGGCGCGTCAGGCGAGGCTTGACGTCTGCAAGCACGGTGGTTCTCTCCTCATCCTCGATGATTGGGACGGATCGGCTGACGCGTCGGCGCACCGGTGGACCGGCGGTCGGGACCGGCCGGGGACCGGTTGGTGACGTGGGCGGCCACGGCGGCTGCGGGGGTGGTGTTGGCCGTGGTGGACGCCCGGACGCGTCATCCGGTGCGGTCGGCAGGGGGTGCGCCACGGCGGTGGAGGCTGCCGTGCCCGGCGGCAGCGATGCCGTGGCGGTCGCAGGATGCGCCCTGCCGTGGGATGAACTGGTCGGAATGGCTCCCGTGCCTCGCCCCTTGCGAGGGCAAGCGCTTTCCCTCAGATAATCACAAATCGACGTCGATGTAAATGTCGTACGCTAACATCGCCGGGACCTGCGGAAACGACGATGCCCCCGGCCCCGTGAGGCGGCCGAGGGCATCGGACGTACGACTCAGCCGGCCTGCTCGGCCAACTGGAGGAACTGGCGCTTCGAGGCGAGCGCCTGCTCGGCCTCCTTGATCCGCCGGGTGTCGCCCGCGGCCTGCGCCCGGGCCAGCCGCTCCTCCGCCTCCACGACCTGCGCACGCATCTGGGCCAGCAGCGGATTGTCCTCCCGGCTGGTACGCCGCCAGGCCGAGTCCATCACCTCACGGACCTTCTCGTCGACCGCGCGCAACCGGCGCTCCAGCCCGGCGGCCGCCTCGCGCGGCACCCGACCGGCCTCGTGCCACTGTGCCTGGATGTCCCGCAGCTTCGCCTGGGCACCCTTCGGATCACCGTCCACGTCGAGCGCCTCGGCCTCGGCCAGCAGCGCCTGCTTGCGCTCCAGGTTGGCGCGCTGCTCGTTGTCCCGAGCCGAGAAGACCTCACTGCGCCGGCTGAAGAAGGAGTCCTGGGCGGCCCGGAACCGTTCCCAGAGCCGCTGCTCGGCCTCCTTCGACGCGCGCGGCGCCGCCTTCCACTGGGTCATCAGGTTCTTCAGGTGGTTGGCCGTCGCCGCCCAGTCGGTCGACTCGGCGACCTTCTCGGCCTCGGCGACCAGTTCCTCCTTGACCGTCTGCGCCTGCTTGCGCTGCGCGTCGAGGGAGGCGAAGTGGGCACCCCGGCGGCGGGTGAAGGCGTCCCGGGCGGCGGCGAAGCGCTTCCACAGCTCGCCGTCGGTCTTCTTGTCGACCCCCCGGATGGTCTTCCACTCGTCGAGGATCTCCTTGAGCCGGTCACCGGCGGTCTTCCAGCCGGTCGACTCGGCGGCCAGCTTCTCGGCCTCCTCCACCAGCGCGGTCTTGCGGGCCAGGGCCTCGACGCGGGCGGCCTCCTTCGCCGCCCGGGCCTCGCCGGCCTTCTCCTCGGCCACGGTGGCGAGCTTGTCCAGTCGGGCGGCCAGGGCGTCGATGTCGCCGACGACGTGGGCCTCGGCGAGGGAGGCACGGATCCGCCGGATGGTGGCGAGCGAGTGGTTGGCGTCCGCCGCACCGGAATTGAGCCGTGCCTCGGTCAGATCCACCTCGGTCACCAGGTCGGCGAAGCGGCGTGCGAAGTGTGCCAGCCCCTCCTCCGGTGCCCCTGCCTGCCAGGATCCGACCACCCGCTCGCCCTCGGCGGTCTTGACGTAAACGGTGCCGTCCGCGTCCACCCGTCCGAAGGCAGTCCAGTCGCTCATGTGCCCATCCTCGTTCTCCCGGCACCAGGGAGCAGCGTCCCGGGTGCCGCCACGGCGCAGCCAAGTTTCTCCGGGCATTGTCACAGGTGCGCCCCGGTCCGCGTCGAGCGCCTATCGCCGACCGTGACCATACGGTGTCCTAGGGGCTGTCTGCGCCATCCGACCGGCGTGCCGCTTTCGACCGTAAGGCGCGTCGTCGCTGCCGGGCGGCACGCGGGACCCGGCCGGACCGGGCCGCTACGGTTGCCTGGTGCCACTGGTCGCCGCCGCCGTCTGCCCCCACCCGCCGCTGCTCGTCCCCGAGATCGCCGGTGCCGCCGCGTCCGAGCTGGACGACCTACGGGCCGCCTGTGACCGCGCCGTCGCGCGGCTGCTCGACTCCGGAGCGCGGACCGTCGTGGTGATCGGGGCCGACGACCGCAGCGCCGACCTCGACGCGCCGTTCCGGGGCAGCTTCGCACCGTGGGGGGTGCCGCTGGAGGTCCGGCTCGGCGACCACCCCGACGGGCTGGTGGGCACCGACCGGCTCCCCCTCAGCCTGCTTGTCGGCGCCTGGCTGCTGGACCGGCAACCGACGGCCGGGACCCGTGGCACGGACTGGCGGATGACGACGGTCGGGGCCGACGAACCGGTCCGGACCTGCGTCGACCTCGGTGCCCGGCTCGGGCCGCCCGAGCCGTGGGCGCTGCTGGTGATGGGGGACGGCTCGGCCTGCCGGGGTGAGAAGGCACCCGGCTACGCCGATCCGCGCGCCGAGGCGTACGACGAGATGATCGCGCGGGCCCTGGCCGACGCGGACGGCGACGCCCTGCTCGGCCTCGACCCGGGCCGGTCGACGCAGCTCAGGGTCGCCGGCCGGGCGCCGTGGCAGGTACTCGCCGGTGCCGCGCGGGCGACGGGCGGCACCTGGCGCGGCGAGCTGGGCTACCACGCCGCGCCCTACGGGGTGGGCTACCTGGTGGCGAACTGGGAGCGGTCGTGACCGCCCCGGGCCCAGTGGTCGCGGTCGTCGGGCCCACGGCCGCCGGCAAGTCGGCCCTGAGCATCGCCTTGGCGCACGCGCTCGACGGCGAGGTGGTCAACGCCGACTCGATGCAGCTCTACCGGGGCATGGACATCGGCACGGCGAAGCTCACCGTCGCCGAACGCGACGGCGTGCCCCATCACCTGCTGGACATCTGGGAGGTCACCGAGCCGGCCAGCGTGGCGGAGTACCAGCGGCTGGCCCGGGCGGCGGTCGACGACGTGCTCGCCCGGGGCCGGGTGCCGCTGCTGGTCGGTGGGTCCGGACTCTACGTGCGGGCGGTGCTGGAACAGTTCGAGTTCCCCGGCACCGACCCCGCGCTGCGCGAGCGCCTGGAAGGCGAGCTGGCCGCGCTCGGACCGGCACCGCTGCACGCGCGACTGCGCGACCTCGACCCGGTCGCGGCCGCCGGGATCCTGCCCGGCAACGGCCGGCGCATCGTACGCGCGCTGGAGGTGATCGAGCTGACCGGCCGGCCGTTCACCGCGGCGTTGCCCGAGCCGACGCCCCACTATCCGGCGGTGCAGATCGGGGTGGACCTGGACACCGCCCGGCTCGACGAGCGGATCGCGCTGCGGGTCGACCGGATGTGGGCCGACGGGTTGGTCGCCGAGACCCGGGGGCTGGTCGAGCGCGGCCTGCCGCACGGGCGTACCGCGAGCCGGGCCCTCGGCTACCAGCAGGTGCTGCGTTTCCTGGCCGGCGAGCTGACCGAGACCGAGGCGTACGACGAGACGGTCCGGGCCACCCGGCGCTTCGTCCGCCGCCAGCGTTCCTGGTTCCGTCGCGATCCCCGGGTGCACTGGCTCGACTCGGCCGACCCGGAGCTGGTCTGGGCCGCGCTGCGGATCGTCGGCGGGACTGCGCGATGATGGGGTCGTGGAGTTCACCAAGGGGCACGGCACCGGCAACGACTTCGTCATCCTGCCCGACCCGGACGGCGCGCTCGACCTGACGCCCGAACTGGTCGCGGCGATCTGCGACCGGCGCCGCGGCCTCGGCGGGGACGGCGTGCTGCGGGTGGTCCGCGCCGCCAAGCACGCCGACGGCGCCGCCCTGGCCGGCGAGGCCGAGTGGTTCATGGACTACTGGAACTCCGACGGCTCCTTCGCCGAGATGTGCGGCAACGGCGCCCGGGTCTTCGTCCGGTACCTGCTGGCGACCGGGCTGGCCGTGCCGTCCGGCGACGCGCTGCCGGTGGCGACCAGGGCCGGCGTGGTGCGGGCCCGGGTCGACGGCGACGCCATCGCGGTCGAGATGCGACGACCCCGGCTGTACGACGCCTCCGCCGCCGCCCTGGGCGGGCTGACCCTGCCCGGCACGGCGGTGGACGTGGGCAATCCCCACCTGGTCTGCCCGCTACCCGCCGGGCTGGACCTGGCCGGGCTGGATCTGACCCGCGCCCCCGACGTCGACCCGGCGGTCTTTCCCAATGGTGTCAACGTCGAGTTCACCACCGCCGGTGCGCCGGTGGCCGGTGTCGACGCACACGTGCTGATGCGCGTCCACGAGCGTGGCTCCGCCGAGACGCTCTCCTGCGGCACCGGCGCCTGCGCCGTAGCCGCGGTGGCCCTACGCGACGCCGACCGCGAGACCGGAACGGTCGCCGTAGACGTTCCCGGCGGCCGCCTCACGGTGACCGTCACCCCCGACTCCAGCTGGCTCTCCGGCCCCGCCCTCCTCATCGCCACCGGCACCCTAACCCTCCCCACCTGACCCCACCTGACCCCCAACCCTGACCCGCGTTGATCATGAGGTTAGCGGCGGTTTGAAGATCGACAACTGCCGCTAACCTCATGATCAACGCGGGTGGTCCAACGCGCGGGTGGTCCAACGCGCGGGTGGGTCAACGCGCGGGGTGGGTCAGCGCGGGGGAGTGCGTCAGGGGGTGGCGGAGGCGGAGGCGGCGATCTCGGGGAGGTCGGCGGGGCCGGGGTCGGCGGCGGGGGGTGGGGTGACGGTGGGGTTCTGGGCGGCGGCGCGGACGGCGGCGGCGACCGCCGGAGCGACCCGGGAGTCGAAGACGCTGGGCACGATGACCGTCGGGTTGATTTTTTCCTCGCCGACCACGTCGGCGATGGCCCGGGCGGCGGCGATCGCCATCTCCTCGGTGAACTCCTCGGCGTGCGCGTCGAGCATGCCACGGAAGACGCCGGGGAAGGCGAGCACGTTGTTGATCTGGTTCGGCTGGTCGGAGCGGCCGGTGGCCACGACCGCGGCGTGCTTGCGCGCCTCCCGTGGGTCGACCTCCGGGTCCGGGTTCGCCAACGCGAACACGATCGCGTCCTTCGCCATGGTGGCGATGTCGTCGCCGGTGAGCAGGTTCGGGGCGCTCACCCCGATGAAGACGTCGGCGCCGGCCAGCGCGCCGGGCAGGTCACCCGAGTAGCCGTTGGCGTTGGTGTTCTCGGCCAGCCACCGCCAGGCCGGGTTGAGGTCGGCCTGGCCACGGTGCAGGGCACCCTGCCGGTCGTACGCGATGATGTCACCGACGCCCTGGCGCAGCAGCAGCTTCATGATCGCGGTGCCGGCGGCGCCCGCGCCGGAGACCACCACCCGGACGTCCGCCAGCTGCTTGCCCACGACGCGCAGCGCATTGGTCAACGCGGCCAGCACACAGATGGCGGTGCCGTGCTGATCGTCGTGGAAGACCGGGATGTCCAACGCCTCGCGCAACCGGGCCTCGATCTCGAAGCAACGCGGCGCGGCGATGTCCTCCAGGTTGATCCCGCCGTACGCCGGCGCGATCGCCTTGACGATGGTGACGATCTCGTCGGTGTCCTGCGTGTCCAGCACCACCGGCCAGGCATCCACCCCGCCGAAGCGCTTGAACAGCGCCGCCTTGCCCTCCATCACCGGCAGCGACGCGGCGGGACCGAGGTTGCCCAGCCCCAGCACGGCCGAGCCGTCACTGACCACCGCCACCGTGTTGCGCTTGATGGTCAGCCGGCGGGCGTCGGCGGGGTTGTCGGCGATCGCCTGGCACACCCGGGCCACCCCGGGGGTGTACGCCCGCGACAGCTCGTCCCGGTTGCGCAGCGCGACCTTCGGACTCACCTCGATCTTGCCGCCGAGGTGCAGCAGGAAGGTGCGGTCGGAAACCTTGCGGACGTCCACGCCGTCGAGCGCGCTGAGCGCGTCGACCACCTGGTCGGCGTGACCGGCGTCGGCGGTGTCGCAGGTCAGGTCGACGATCACGTTCGTCGGATCGGAGTCGACCACGTCCAGCGCGGTGACGATCGCCCCGGCCTCACCCACCGACGTGGTGAGCCGGCCGATCGAGGAGGCGTCGGCGGGCACGGCGATCCGGATCGTGATCGAAAATCCGGCACTGGGCAGTCGGGTGGTGGCCACGCAGGTCCCTCCGTCGGCGCTGAACGGCTCGTCCGCATTTCTACTCGCCCGCCGCCGGCCGCCGGCATCCGCCCCCGCTCCCGCCGGTTCACAGGTGGGCATATACCAGGTGCACCGGGCGTTGACACATGTCAGGATTACTCGGTACGTGCACAGAACGGACAGGAGAGATCGCTTGCGAGACCAGGAGACCTACGTTTCCATCCCCGACGACGAGCTCGACACCACCACCGGCGAGTACGAGCTCTCCGAACGGCAGGCGCTGCGACGGGTCCCCGGTCTCTCCACCGAGCTGACCGACGTCACCGAGGTCGAATACCGACAGCTCCGACTGGAGCGGGTGGTTCTGGTCGGCGTCTGGACCGACGGCACCCTCCTCGACGCGGAGAATTCCCTCACCGAGCTGGCCGCGCTGGCGGAGACCGCCGGCTCGCAGGTGCTCGAAGGGCTCATCCAGCGACGCAACCGTCCCGACCCGGCGACCTACATCGGTCGCGGCAAGGTCGACGACCTCAGCTCGGTGGTGCTGTCCGCCGGCGCCGACACGGTGATCTGCGACGGGGAGCTGTCCCCGTCCCAACTGCGCAACCTGGAGCAGCGCACCAAGGTCAAGGTGGTCGACCGCACCGCGCTGATCCTCGACATCTTCGCCCAGCACGCCAAGAGCAAGGAGGGCCGGGCCCAGGTCGAGCTGGCCCAGCTGGAATACCTCCTGCCCCGGCTGCGTGGCTGGGGCGAGACGCTGTCCCGGCAGACCGGTGGGTCGGGTCGGGGTGGCGGTGCCGGCGGCGGCGTCGGCGTCCGTGGTCCCGGTGAGACCAAGCTGGAGACCGACCGGCGGCGCATCCGCCACCGGATCGCCCGGCTGCGCCGGGAGATCAAGGCCATGCGGACGGTACGCGAGACCAAGCGCGCCCGCCGTACCCGCAACGCGGTGCCCGCGGTGGCGATCGCCGGCTACACCAACGCCGGCAAGTCCAGCCTGCTCAACCGCCTGACCGGGGCGGGCGTGTTGGTGGAGGACGCCCTGTTCGCCACGCTCGACCCGACCACCCGCCGGTCCACCACGTCCGACGGCCGGGTCTACACGCTGAGCGACACCGTTGGTTTCGTCCGGCACCTGCCGCACCAGATCGTCGAGGCGTTCCGGTCGACGCTCGAGGAGGTCGCCGAGGCGGATCTGGTCGTGCACGTGGTCGACGGCACCCACCCCGACCCGGAGGAGCAGGTCCGGGCCGTCCGCGAGGTGCTCGGTGAGGTCGGCGCCGACCGGCTGCCCGAGCTGCTGGTGGTCAACAAGACCGACGCGGCCGACGAGGAGACCCTGCTGCGGCTCAAGCGGCTCTGGCCCGACGCGGTCTTCGTCTCCGCACACAACGGCCGGGGCATCGACGACCTGCGCGAGACGATCGAGCGGCGGCTGCCCCGCCCCGCGGTCGAGCTGCGCGTGGTCCTGCCCTACGACCGAGGCGACCTGGTGGCCCGGCTGCACCGGCAGGGCGAGGTGCTCAGCACCGCCCACCTGCCGGACGGGACGATGCTGCACGTACGGGTCAACGAGGCGCTCGCGGCCGAACTGACCCCGTACCATGACACGGCGCAGGCGGCCCGTACCGCGCGGTGATCGCCCGCGGTGACCGGGCTGCCGCGTCACCCGACGGAAACCTGCGGCATGCGACACTTCTTTCATGCTCCGCACTGTTTCCTCCGTCACGGTTGCCCTCGGCCTGGCCGGGGTCACCGTGGCGGTCACCGGTGCCGCGCTCGCCGCGCCCGGCTCGACCCCCGCCAAGGCAGCGTCTTCCCTGGTGGCGGCCCCTCCGGCTGCGGTGGCGGGGCCGCCGGTCACCGCGGCGGGCAAGAAGCAGTGCTCGGTCACCGACTCGCGACTGCGTGAGCTGTCCGGCCTGGTGGCGACCAGGAACGGCTACATCGTCGTCAACGACAGCACCGAGCAGGACGACCGCAAGCGGGTGTTCTACCTCAACAAGGACTGCCAGGTCGTCCGCGAAGTGCCCTACTCGGGGGCGGGGCCGTTCGACACCGAGGATCTCGCGGTCGCCCCGGACGGCAAGACGCTGTGGATCGCCGACACCGGCGACAACGTGACAAGCCGCGAACGCCGTGAGCGGGTGGCGGTCTGGAGCATGCCGATCGGTGGTGGCAGCCAGCCGAAGCTGCACCGCCTGTCGTACCCGGACGGCAAGCCGCGCGATGCCGAGGCGCTGCTGATCGGCGACGACAAGCTACCGCTGATCATCACCAAGGTCACCGCTGGCAAGGCCGAGATCTTCACCCCGGACGGGCCACTGAAGACCGGCGACACCGAGCCCGTGCCGATGAAGAAGCTCGGCGACATCGAGCTGCCCAGGACGGACACCGAGAACCCGCTGAGCACCTTCGGGCGCGTCGCGATCACCGGTGCGGCCCGATCCCTGGACGGCTCACGGGTGGTGCTGCGCACCTACGCCGACGCCTTCGAGTACGACGTCGCCAACGGCGACGTCGTCACCGCCCTCACCACGACCACTCCCCGGGTCACCGCCCTGGCCGACCCGTTCGGCGAGGCGATCTCCTACTCGACCGACGGCAAGACGTTCCTGACCGTCTCCGACGCCGGTCACCTGGAGGACGAAGACCCCGTCAACATCCTCAGCTACACCCCCTCCACCGAGGGGCCGAAAGACCTGGCGAACGATCCCGACGCGGCGCAGAAGTCGGGTCAGTCGTTCCTCGACGGCCTGACCCCGACCGACATCATGTACCTGATCGCCGCGGTGGGTGTGCTCGGAGCCCTGCTGGTCGGCGCGGGCATCTTCGGCATCCTGCGCGCCCGCAAGCGCCCGGCACCGGCCGGTCGCAACCGCGACGGCGACGATGACCTGGACGCCGCGAAGCGCAAGGGGGACGGATTCGGCTCGGCCCAGGACCGGGGCCGGGGCGGGGTGTACGGCGGGGCAGCGGCCGGTGGCGTATACGGCGGATCTCCGGCCGGTGCAGGCCCGGGCGGCGTCTACGGTGGCGGCAATGGCCGGCCACCCGCCGGCAACGGTGCTCGCCCGGGGCAGGGCGGCGGAGGCGTCTACGGCGGCGGTGGAGCCCGGCCCGGTGGTGAGGGCGCTGCCGTCTACGGCGGCGGGCGCCCGGGCGGTGGTCGACCGGCCGGCGGCGGTGGACGCCCGGGCGGCGGCGTCTACGGCGGCGGCGGTGCCCGTGGTGGCGGGCAGCCCGGCACCGGCGGGCGAGCGGAGCCTCCCCGACGTGGCGGCCCGGCCGAGCCCGACTACCGGGGGCGGCGGACCGGGCGTTACCGGGAGGACGACGGCGAACCGTACGGCCAGGTGCGCGGCGGCCACTACGGCTACCGGGGCGACCGGTACTGATGTGACGGCCGGGTACCGAGCGTGGGTCGGTACCCGGTCCCGGTCGCCGATTCAGATGCGGCGCAGCACCGCGACCACCCGCCCCATGATGGTGGCGTCGTCGCCGGGGATCGGGTCGAAGGCCGGGTTCTGCGGCATCAGCCAGACGTGACCGTCACGCAGACGGTAGGTCTTCACGGTCGCCTCGCCGTCGAGCATGGCGGCGACGATCTCACCCGAATCCGCGTTCGGCTGCTGCCGGACGACCACCCAGTCGCCGTCGCAGATCGCCGCGTCGAGCATCGAGTCGCCCTTGACCTGGAGCATGAAGACCTCGCCCTCGCCGACCAGCTCACGCGGCAGCGGGAAGACGTCCTCCATCGACTGCTCGGCGAGGATCGGGCCACCGGCGGCGATCCGACCGAGCATCGGGACGTAGGCCGGCGTGGGACGTTGGGAGCGGCTCAGCTCGTCGTCGACGTCGTTCGGGGAGCGGACGTCGACGGCCCGGGGCCGGTTCGGGTCGCGCCGGAGGAAGCCCTTCTTCTCCAACTCCTTGAGCTGGTAGGCGACGCTCGACGGGGAAACCAGCCCGACCGCCTCGCCGATCTCGCGCACGCTCGGCGGGTAGCCGTGGCGTTCGACCCAGGTGCGGATGAAGTCGAGGATGCGTCGCTGCCGGGCGGTGAGGTCGACGGTCGCCGGGTCGGGGAAGCTGCTGACCACCGGGGTCACCGGACGCACGGTCGGCTGACCGGAACGGGCGCGGGTGACACTCCGGCGTCGGGCGGCCGGCGGACCCGCCTCGATGCTCTGCTGCGGGCTCTGTGGCCGGTTGGCCCGGTCCTCGGTCACGTCCGTCCTCCCTGGTCGGCGCTGAGTGCCTCGGCGGCTCGTGGTGCGCGCGGTGGTCTGCTGGCCGGCGGGTCGACCATGGTCACCTCCGGTTGTTCATGACCGTATAGGTGAGATCGGTCTTTTTCAAACATCTGTACGACCTTCGGTCGCGTGTCGATCCGGAAATCGGCGCGACGCCCGGGTCCTTCCTGATAAATAGTACGGGTGTTCGAGTGGCGGGGAATTGTCGATGCTCGCGCCGGGCCGGTGGTAACCGGCGTGGGCGGCGTCGCGTTGGGCCCTCCGGTTGGGCGGAACGCGGGATTCGGGTGACGCGCCGGACACGCCGACCAACTTGACCCCGGATCGTCGGCGGCCTACGGTCGACCCCTAGATGTAGTAGTCACATGGGCGTAAGTTGCCTACAGGTTGGGTTCGACTACCGACCGCACTCCCGTACCGCCGGGCCGGCGGCCATCCTGCGGAGATGGCGCCGGCTTACCGAGGCGTGCCCGGGGTGCGGGCGGGCGGGCGGCCCTGTGGTCGATCGAGGAGGTCGGGCGATGCGGTGTCCGTACTGCCGGCACGCCGACTCCCGGGTGGTCGACTCGCGGGAGGCCGACGACGGCCAACTGATCCGGCGGCGGCGGGCCTGCCCCGAGTGCGGCAAGCGGTTCACCACCGTCGAGGAGGCGGTGCTCGCCGTGGTCAAGCGCAGCGGCGTGACCGAGCCGTTCAGCCGGACGAAGATCATCGGCGGGGTGCGCAAGGCGTGCCAGGGCCGGCCGGTCGACGAGGACTCGATCGCGCTGCTGGCGCAGCGGGTCGAGGAGACCGTCCGGGCCAAGGGGGCCGCCGAGATCCCCAGCCACGAGGTGGGGCTGGCCATCCTGGGTCCACTACGGGACCTGGACGAGGTCGCCTACCTGCGGTTCGCCAGCGTCTACCGGTCGTTCGACTCGCTCGCCGACTTCGAGCGGGAGATCGACACGCTACGGGCCGCCGCGCGTGCCCGCGAGGCCGGTGCCGAGCCGGCCAGCGCGCCGTGAATTTCCAGCAGTACGCGCAGTGAATTCCAGAAGTACCAGTGACAGTCGGATCGCGCGGCGGGCCCGCGCGGACGAGGGGGCGGATGAGATGCCGGGGGACGGTGTGACGACAAGCAGGTCACGAAGCAAGGCGGGCGCGGGGCTCAAGGTCGAGCGGGTCTGGACGACCCCGGGGGTGCACCCGTACGACGAGGTCAGCTGGGAACGCCGCGACGTCGTGATGACGAACTGGCGGGACGGCTCGATCAACTTCGAGCAGCGGGGCGTGGAGTACCCGGAGAGTTGGAGCGTCAACGCGGCCAACATCGTGACCACCAAGTACTTCCGGGGCGCGGTGGGGACCCCGGAGCGCGAGTGGTCGCTCAAGCAGTTGATCGACCGGGTGGTCACCACCTACCGCACCGCCGGTGAGGAGTACGGCTACTTCGCCTCCCCGGCCGACGCCGAGGTGTTCGCGCACGAGCTGACCTGGATGCTGCTGCACCAGGTGTTCAGCTTCAACTCCCCGGTCTGGTTCAACGTCGGCACCCCCTCACCGCAGCAGGTATCCGCATGTTTCATCCTATCTGTGGATGATTCGATGGATTCCATCCTGGATTGGTACAAAGAGGAAGGGCTGATCTTCAAGGGCGGCTCCGGCTCCGGGGTCAACCTGTCCCGGATCCGCTCCTCCCGGGAACTGCTCTCCTCCGGCGGCACCGCCTCCGGCCCGGTCAGCTTCATGCGCGGCGCCGACGCCAGCGCCGGCACCATCAAGTCCGGCGGTGCCACCCGCCGCGCGGCCAAGATGGTCATCCTCGACGTCGACCACCCGGACATCGAGGAGTTCGTGGTCACCAAGGCGCGCGAGGAAGACAAGATCCGCGCGCTGCGCGACGCCGGGTTCGACATGGACCTGGGCGGCTCCGACATCGTCAGCGTGCAGTACCAGAACGCCAACAACTCGGTCCGGGTCTCCGACGAGTTCATGTCGGCGGTGGAGAACGGCGGCAGCTTCGACCTGCGGGGCCGGCTCGACGGCGCGGTGATCGACACCATCGACGCCAAGAACCTGTTCCGCACCATCTCCCAGGCCGCCTGGGAGTGCGCCGACCCGGGCCTGCAGTACGACGACACCATCAACGACTGGCACACCTGCCCGGAGACCGGCCGGATCACCGCGTCGAACCCGTGCTCGGAGTACCTGCACCTGGACAACTCCTCGTGCAACCTGGCCTCGCTGAACCTGATGAAGTTCCTCCGCGCCGACGGCGGCTTCGAGGTGGAGAAGTTCGTCAGGAGCGTCGAGCTGGTCATCACCGCGATGGACATCTCGATCTGCTTCGCCGACTTCCCGACCGAGAAGATCGGCGAGACCACCCGGGCGTACCGGCAGCTCGGCATCGGCTACGCCAACCTGGGTGCCCTGCTGATGGCCTCCGGCCTGCCGTACGACTCGGACCAGGGCCGCTCGCTGTCGGCCGCGATCACCTCGCTGATGACCGGCACGGCGTACCGCCGCTCGGCCGAGCTGGCCGGCATCGTCGGCGCGTACGACGGCTACGCCCGCAACGCGGAGCCGCACAAGCGGGTGATGCGCAAGCACGCCGCCGCCAACGACGAGATCAAGCCGACCGGCACGGTGGCCACCGCGCTGACCCGCGAGGCCACCAAGCAGTGGACCCTCGGCAACAAGATCGGTGAGAAGAACGGCTGGCGCAACTCCCAGGCCAGTGTGCTCGCGCCGACCGGCACCATCGGCTTGATGATGGACTGCGACACCACGGGCGTCGAGCCCGATCTGGCGCTTGTCAAGTTCAAGAAGCTGGTCGGCGGCGGCTCGATGCAGATCGTCAACCAGACCGTGCCGCGCGCCCTGCGTTCCCTCGGTTACCCGGAGGAGCAGGTCGAGGCGATCGTCGAGCACATCGCCGACCAGGGCCACGTGGTGGACGCCCCCGGCCTCAAGCCGGAGCACTACCCGGTCTTCGACTGCGCCATGGGTGAGCGGTCCATCGCGCCGATGGGGCACGTACGGATGATGGCCGCGGTCCAGCCGTTCATCTCCGGCGCCATCTCCAAGACGGTGAACATGCCGGAGCAGGCCACCGTCGAGGACGTCGAGAAGATCTACTTCGAGGGCTGGAAGCTCGGCCTCAAGGCCCTCGCGATCTACCGGGACAACTGCAAGGTCGGCCAGCCGCTGTCGGCGGCGAAGAAGAAGGCCGCCGAGCCGGAGCCGACCGTCACCGCGGTCGAGCCGGTGGTGGAGAAGGTCGTCGAGTACCGCCCGGTGCGCAAGCGGCTGCCGAAGAAGCGCCCGTCGGAGACCATCTCCTTCTCCGTGGGCGGCGCCGAGGGCTACCTCACCGCCTCGTCGTACCCGGACGACGGTCTCGGCGAGGTCTTCCTCAAGATGTCGAAGCAGGGCTCCACGCTGGCCGGGGTGATGGACGCCTTCTCGGTGGCCATCTCCATCGGCTTGCAGTACGGCGTGCCGCTGGAGACGTACGTCAGCAAGTTCACCAACATGCGCTTCGAGCCGGCCGGCATGACCGACGACCCGGACGTGCGGATGGCCGCCTCGGTGATGGACTACATCTTCCGTCGCCTGGCGCTGGACTTCCTGCCCTACGATCGCCGCGCCGAGCTGGGCATCTTCACCGCCAAGGAGCGGGCCGCCCAGCTCGCCGCCGAGGCCGAGGCCGAGGCGAACGGCACAGACCTGACCGCGATGGCCGCCTCCGCCCCGGTGGAGACCAGGCCGGAGGAGCCGAAGGCCGGCCCGGTCGCCCAGCCGGCCCAGGAACTCGCCGACGTCGCCGCGGTCAAGCCGGCACCGTCGGTCGGTTCCAGCACCGAACTGCTGGAGGCCGTGATCGGCAAGGCCGCCGACGCACCGCTCTGCTTCACCTGCGGTACGAAGATGCGCCCCGCCGGTAGCTGCTACGTCTGCGAGGGCTGCGGCTCCACCAGCGGCTGCAGCTGACCGGAGTACGCGACGAGCCCCGGGCGGATCACCGCCCGGGGCTCGTTCGTCTCTCGCAATCGTGGACCGAACCTGCCCCTCACGGGTTGGATTCGTCAGCGAGGTGGTTGCGCAGCTCGACGGCGAGGGCGTCCATGTCGGCCTCGGGGACACGCTCTCCGGGTGGCGCGTGGAGGTAGGCGAAGGCGCGCGGGCCACGGTGGTCGAGCGGGATGTCCGCCGGGCGCGGCACCACGTGGAAGTGGACGTGGGCGAAGCCGGCCTGTTCGGCGTACTGCATGACGTAGGTCTTGACGCAGCCGGTGACGGCGGTCAGCGCCCGGGAGAGCCGGACCTGCCAGGTGCCGAGGCTCGCCGCCTCGGCGTCGGTCAGTTCGGCGATCGAGGTGACGTGCCGGCGGGGGACGAGCACCAGCCAGCCGGGCAGCCGGCTGTCGAAGGCGTGCACCACCCGCCAGTGCTCATCGGCATCGACGCGCTCCCGTGGCGGCAACGCGTCGAACCGCTCCTCGCTGCGGCACACGTAGCAGTCCATCCCCGCACCGTACCGAGCGACAACCATGGGATCTTGGTGCGAAGCCGCCCTTCCGAGGGCGGTTTCGCACCAGGATTTCGTGCCGAGCGGAGGCGGAGCAGGTCCCGCAGCGACCAGCCGCCGGTCAGGCACCAGAGCGCGATGACCGGGTCGCAGATCGCGCAGCCGAAGGACGAGTCGTGGGCGAACGGGATGATCGGGTTGCCCTTCAGGTGGTGGACGACGTCCCAGCCGGTGTGCAGCAGCCAGCCGACACCGATCCACCGCCACGACTCCAGCCCCCGCAAGGCCACGTAGACCAGCACGGCCACGAACGGGAACTCCCACGCGCCGAGCCCACCACCGCTGAGGTACGCCGCGCCCGCTCCCGCGATCATGACGGCGTTGAGGCGGCGGCGGTGCGGTTCCCGGACCAGCGAGTTGAGGCAGACGTAGAGGACGCCGATGAGCAGCGGCACGACGATGTTCATGAGCGGTGAATCTAGGTATCGGCGGCGCTGGAGAGCAGGGGCCGGCGAGCCATCGACCGACGGGTTCTCGCCAGAATGGGCGGATGCACCGAGTGGTGGTGGTCGCGTACGACGGTGTGGTCCCGTTCGACCTGGCCGTGCCGGTCGAGGTGTTCGGCCGGGCCCGTGGGGCCGACGGCGGTGCCGCGTACCAGGTCCGGGTCTGTGGGGCGACCGGCGAGGTCCGGGCCGGTGCGCTCGGGCTGCGGGTGCCGTTCGACCTGTCCGCGATGGCCGAGGCGGACACGGTGGTCGTACCGGGAGTCGCCGACCTGGACGCGCCGGTGCCGGAGGCGGTCCGCGTGGCACTGGCCGACAGCCCGGCCCGGCTGCTCTCGATCTGCACCGGCGCCTTCGTGCTGGCCGCCGCCGGTCGGCTCGACGGCCGGCGGGCCACCACCCACTGGGCCGCCGCGGCCGAGCTGGCCCGCCGGTATCCGAGGGTCATCGTCGACCCGGGCGTGTTGTTCGTCGAGGACGCGCCGGTGTCGACCTCGGCCGGTGCCGCCGCCGGGCTCGACCTCTGCCTGCACGTGGTACGCCGCGACCACGGCGCCGCCGTCGCCGCCGAGACCGCCCGCAGCTGCGTGATGCCGCTGGAGCGGGCCGGCGGGCAGGCGCAGTTCATCGCGTACGAGCCGCCCGCGCCGGCCGGGCACAGCCTCGGACCGCTGCTGGCCTGGCTCACCGACAACCTGCACCGTCCGCTGACCCTGGCCGAGATCGCCGCGTACGCGATGATGAGCCCGAGATCGTTGAGCCGGCACTTCCGCGACCAGACCGGCACCACGCCGATGCGTTGGCTCAGCCGACACCGGGTCCGTCGGGCGCAGCACCTGCTGGAGCGTAGCGACCAGCCGGTCGAGCGGATCGGCGAGCTGGTCGGCTTCACGTCGCCGACGGCCTTCCGGGCATGTTTCCGGCAGCTTGTCGGCGTCAGCCCCCGCGACTACCGGGCAGCCTTCCCGCCCTCCGCCCCACACCCCGGCATCGCGCCCATAGCCCGGCAAGAAGCGGCTTTCTCTGCGCCCAGGTCACGGTGACATGCTCATGTCACCGTGCCATGCCGCTCTCACAGGTGACAGTGGCCGGACGCGGACGTCGTCAGCGGGGGAGGACCTCGTCGAGGCGGGTGGTGAGAAAGTCGCGTTCGGCGTCGTTGTCCACCAGGTCCAGGGCATCCCGGTAAGCTTCCGCCGCCTCGGCGTCGCGACCGAGCCGGCGCAGCAGGTCGGCCCGGATCGCCGGCAGGTAGTGGTAGCCCGCCAGGCGCGGATCCTGGGCCAGGGTGTCCACCTCGGCGAGCGCGGTCGCGGCCCCGTCCACCATCGACACCGCCACCGCCCGGTTGAGTCTGACCACCGGGGAGGGCCAGTGCGCCAGCAACGCGTCGTAGAGCCGGACGATCTGCGGCCAGTCGGTCGCCGGGTAGCTGGGCGCGAGGGCGTGCAGCGAGGCGATGGCAGCCTGGATCGCGTACCGGCCGGTGCGTCCGGTGCGGAACGCGTCGAGCACCAGGCGGTGCCCCTCGGCGATGGCGTCCCGGTGCCAACCGGAGCGGTCCTGGTCCTCCAGCCGCAGCAGCCGGCCCTCGGCGTCGGTGCGGGTGGCCCGGCGCGCGTCGGTGAGTAGCAGCAGCGCGAGCAGCCCGCGTACCTCCGGCTCGTCGGGCAGCAGGGCGGCCAGCATCCGGGCCAGGTGCAGCGCGCGGTCGGCCAGGTCGGCGCGGACCAGGTCGCCGCCGCTGGGCGCGGTGTGCCCGGTGGTGTAGAGCAGGTGTACGACGGTGAGCACCGCGTCGAGCCGATCGGGCAGTTCGACGGCCTCGGGGACCCGGTACGGGATCCGGGCGGCGGCGATCTTCTTCTTGGCGCGGGTGATCCGCGCCGCCATGGTCGGCTCGGGGACCAGGAAGGCGCTGGCGATGTCGGCGGTGCTCACCCCGCAGACCAGGCGCAGGGTCAGCGCCACCTGCGCCTCCCGGGCGAGCGCCGGATGGCAGCAGGTGAAGACCAGGCGCAGCCGGTCGTCCGGCACCGCCACCTCGTCCGGGACGTCCGGTTCCGCCTGGTCCGGTTCCACCAGCAGGGGCAGTTTCGCGCGGAGCACCTGCCGTCGGCGCAGCACGTCGAGGGCCTTGCGCCGGGCCGTGGCGGTGAGCCAGGCGCCGGGACGCTCCGGTACGCCGTCGCGGGCCCAGGCGCCGAGCGCGGCCACGTACGCCTCCTGGACGCTCTCCTCGGCGAGGTCGAAGTCACCGGCGACGCGCGCCGTGGCGGCGAGCACGAAGGTCCACTCACGGCGGTGTGCGTCCGCGACGGCCCGTTCGACCTCGGCAGCCGTGGCCGGCCCGACGCCGCGCTCGTCGGCGCTCACTCGGCTGGCGGCTCGAACAGCGGCCGGACCTCCACCCCGCCGTGAATGGTGGCCGGGTTCAGCTTGGCGATTCGCACCGCGGTATCCAGGTCGGGCGCCTCCAGGACGAAGAACCCGGCCACGACCTCCTTGGCCTCGATGAACGGGCCGTCGGTGACGAGGTCGCCGCGCACCGCGGTGGCGGTGGTGCTCGGTTGCAGGGCGAAACCCGTCACGATCTGCCCACCGAGTTCGGCCACCTGCGCGGGATACCGCTCCAGCAGGGCGACGTAGTCGGGGGTGAGGTCCATCGGGTCGGCCGGTGCCGGCGAGTAGATCAGGACTGCGTACTGGGCCATGGGATCTCCTTCATCGACTTGGTCCGCTGTCCCGCCGCTGGGCGGGGCCAGCACGGATGGACGCGATCGGGGAGAACCTAGACTGCCGGTGATGAGCGGAGAACGACGGCCCCTGGCGGCTCGGCCGCTGACCGAGCCGCACCCGTCCCGGCTGCCGTTCGACCACCCTGGCCGGCAGCGCATCCTCACCGAGCACGCCGCCGCCCTGGCCGCGGGCGACGCCGGCTATCCGGACCCGGAGACCGGGCTGTTCGTCCTCACGGCCGGCTTCCTGGCCCGTCGGGGCACCTGCTGCGGCCGGGGCTGTCGACACTGCCCGTACGTGGAGTGAGCTTGCCGTGCTCAGGCGGCGGCGACGAAGACGCGGGAGGCGATCTCGCGGGGCAGCCGGACGCTCTCACCGGAGCGGTCGATCGACACGGCGTCGCGTTCCTGCGCCACCGTCACCGTGGCACCCGGGTCGACGCCGGCCGCGTGCAGCTGTCGGAGCACCTCGGCGTCGGTCTGCACGCTCTCGCAGATCCGTCGCACGATGACCGTGCCGGTCAGACCGGGGAAGGCCAGGTTGCGCTCGACGTCCGTCGGCTCGGGCTCGAACTGGCCGGGCGAGCCCAGCTCGTCCAGCCCCGGGATCGGGTTGCCGTACGGCGACCGGGTCGGCCGGTTGAGCAGGTCGTAGACCCGCTTCTCGACCGCGTCGCTCATCACGTGCTCCCAGCGGCAGGCCTCCTCGTGGGCCTCCTCGTAGGGCATCCCGATCACGTTGACCAGCAGCAGCTCGGCGAGCCGGTGCTTGCGCATCACCGAGACGGCGGCGTTGCGCCCCTGGTCGGTGAGGCTGAGGTGCCGGTCACCTTCGACGGTGAGCAGTCCGTCGCGTTCCATCCGGGCAACGGTCTGACTGACCGTGGGGCCGCTCTGGCGCAGGCGTTCGGCGATCCGGGCGCGCAGCGGAGGCACGCCCTCCTCCTCGAGTTCGAGGATCGTACGCAGGTACATTTCGGTCGTATCGACCAGGTCGTGGGACTTCATGGTGTCAGCGGCCCTCCAGGCCTCGATGGTACCCTGCCGCACCCTGGAGGCCGGTTGCCGAACCGTCCGGCATGTCACTCGTGGTGTTGACTGGTGGCCATGCCCGCTAGCGAGGAACTTCTGGTCGAGGCCGAGCGGCTCGCCGCCGAACTCGACGGCACGGACCCGCCCACCCTGCTCGATGTGCGCTGGCGTCTGGTCGGGCCGCCCGGACGGGACGACTACCTGGCCGGGCATCTACCGGGCGCGGTCTTCGTCGACCTGGACACCGCGCTGTGCGGCGCTCCCGGCCCGGCCGGGCGGCACCCGCTGCCCGAACCGGTCGCGCTGGAGGCGGCGTTGCGGGCGGCCGGCGTCCGGGCCGGGCACCCGGTGGTGGTGTACGACGGCGGTGACGGGATGTCCGCGGCGCGGGCCTGGTGGACGCTGCGCTGGGCGGGGCACCGGGCGGTCCGGCTGCTGCACGGCGGCTACCCGGCCTGGACGGCGGCCGGCCTGCCGGTCAGCACCGACCGACCCGATCCGGTACCGGGCGACGTGACCGTCCGCCCGGGGGCCCTGCCGGTGCTGGACGCCACGGCCGCCGCCCGCCTGGCGGCCGGCGACGGCGTCCTGATCGATGTGCGGGCCGCGCCCCGCTACCGGGGCGAGCACGAGCCGATCGACCCGGTAGCCGGTCACATCCCCGGCGCGGTGAACCTGCCGGCGCCCGAGTACGTCACCGAGGGCCGCTTCCCGGCCGCCGAGGCCCTGCGGCACCGTTTCGCCGCCGTCGGCGTGGCCGCCGAGGCTCCCGTCGGGGCGTACTGCGGATCGGGGGTGACCGCAGCCCAGGCGGTGCTCGCGCTGCATCTGGCCGGCCGCACGGACGCCGCGCTCTACGTGGGCTCGTGGAGCAACTGGGTCGCCGACCCGGACCGACCGGCGGCCACCGACACCTGACCGTCCCCGACACCTGACGGCCGGGTCGCGGGTCCGGCGGCGTACCCGGGTCGCCGGCCCGGCCGCCGGGCCGCCGAACGGCCCTCGTGCGACCATGGGCAGATGTCCGACGACACGGTGGTGGTGTGGGACGAGTCGCTGCTCGGCTACGACCTCGGTGACCACCCGCTCGATCCGGTGCGGGTGGAGTTGACCATCGCCCTGGCCCGGGAGCTGGGCGTGCTGGAGCGGGCCGGGGTGCGCCTGGTGCCGCCGACACCGGCCGACGACACTCTGCTCACCCGGGTGCACGACCCGCGTTACCTGGACGCGGTCCGGATCGCGCCGCGCGATCCGCTCTTCGCCGGGTTCGGTCTGGGCACCTCGGACAATCCCGTCTTCGACCGGATGCACGAGTCCAGCGCGCTGGTCGCGGGGGCGAGCGTGATCGCGGCCGAGGCGGTGTGGCGGGGCACGGTCCGCCGGGCGGTGAACGTCGCCGGCGGTCTGCACCACGCGATGCCCGCCCGAGCGGCCGGGTTCTGTGTCTACAACGACCCGGCGGTGGCCATCGCGCGCCTGCTCGACCTGGGTGCCGAGCGCATCGCGTACGTCGACGTGGACGTGCACCACGGCGACGGGGTGCAGCAGATCTTCTGGGACGACCCCCGGGTGCTGACGGTCAGCCTGCACGAGACCCCGCTCGCGCTGTTCCCGGGCACCGGCTTCCCGGACGAGACCGGCGGCCCGAACGCAGCCGGCACCGCGGTCAACATTCCGTTGCCGCCCGGCATCGAGGACGCCGGTTGGCAGCGTGCCTTCCACGCGGTCGTGCCGTCGGTGCTGCGGGCGTTCCGCCCACAACTCCTGTTCACCCAGTGCGGGGCGGACGCCCACCGGGTCGACCCCCTCGCCGACCTGCACCTGTCCGTCGATGGGCAGCGCGCCACCTACCTGGCGTTGCGGGCGCTCGCCGACGAGCTGTGCGACGGGCGTTGGGTGGCCACCGGCGGTGGCGGGTACGCCCTGGTCGAGGTGGTGCCCCGGGCCTGGACGCACCTGCTGGCGGTGGCCACCGGCGCGCCGTTGGATCCGGCGACGCTGACCCCGCCGGCCTGGCGGGAACTGGCCGCCGCCCGCCGACCCGGCTTCGACGTGCCGCTGCGGATGACCGACGACGTCGACCCGGGGTACGAGCCGTGGCAGCCCACCGGGGAACCGAGTCCGGTCGACCGGGCGATCGCGGCGACCCGCAAGGCGGTCTTCCCGCTGCTCGGCCTCGACCCGCACGATCCGCGTGACTGACTGAGCCGGCCGGGGAGGGCCGTCCGAGGTGACCACTGCCGAACACGCCGTGGACGTGCTGCTCAGCGACGGCAGCACGGTCCAGTTGCGGCCGATCGACCCATCCGACGCGCCCGAGATCGTGGCGATGCACTCCCGCTTCTCCGAACGCACCCGCTATCTGCGCTACTTCTCGCCGTACCCCCGGATCCCGGAGCGGGACCTGCACCGCTTCGTCAACGTCGACCATCGGGACCGGGAGGCGTTCGTGGTGCTGGCCGGCGACCGGATAGTCGCCGTGGGCCGCTACGAACGGCTCGGCCCGGCCTCCCCCGACGCCGAGGTGGCCTTCGTGGTGGAGGACGCCTACCAGGGGCGGGGCATCGGCTCGGTGCTGATGGAGCATCTCGCCGACGCCGCCCGCCGGGCCGGGATCGTCAACTTCGTGGCCGAGGTGCTGCCGGCCAACGGGCAGATGCTGCGGGTGTTCGCCGACTTCGGGTACCAGATCCAGCGCCAGTTCGCCGACGGTGTGGTGCACCTGAGCTTCCCGATCGCGCCCACCGAGGCGACCCTGGAGGTGCAGCGCGGGCGGGAACACCGCACCGAGGCGCGGTCCATCGCCCGGCTGCTCGCCCCGCGTGGCGTCGCCGTCTACGGCGCCAGCGCCACCGGCCAGGGGGTGGGTGCGGCGGTGCTCGGGCATCTGCGCGACGGCGGGTTCACCGGGTCGGTGGTGCCGGTCCATCCGAGTGCGGCGCGGGTGGCCGGGCTGCCCGCGTACCCGTCGGCGGCCGATGCCGGGTTGCCGGTCGACCTGGCGGTGGTGGCGGTGCCCCCGGACGCCGCCGCCGCGGTGGTCGCCGACGCCGCGGCGGCCGGAGCGCACGGACTGGTGGTGATCTCCGCCGGCTTCGCCGAGGCCGGTGTCGAGGGCGCCGCCGCGCAGCGTGCGCTGGTCCGCGCGGCGCACGCGGCGGGCATGCGGGTGATCGGCCCGAACTGCCTGGGGGTGGCCAACACCGACCCGGGGGTACGCCTCAACGCCACCCTCGCCCCGCGCCTGCCGGTGCCGGGCCGGGTCGGCATCTTCAGCCAGTCCGGCGCGTTCGGCGTGGCGCTGCTGGCGGAGGCGGACCGGCGGGGGCTCGGCCTGTCCAGCTTCGTCTCGGCCGGGAACCGGGCCGACGTCTCCGGCAACGACCTGTTGCAGTACTGGCAGGACGACCCCGGCACCGACGTGATCATGTTGTACCTGGAGACCTTCGGTAACCCGCGCAAGTTCGCCCGGCTGGCCCGGCGCATCGGCCGGGACAAGCCGGTGGTGGCGCTGGCCTCACCGGCCCGTCCACCGGGGATGGGTGACGCCACCGGCCCGGACGCCACGGCCGTCAGCGCGTTGTTCGCCCAGTCCGGGGTGATCAGGGTGGACACCGTCGGCGAGTTGCTCGACGTCGGGGTGCTGCTGGCCAACCAGCCGCTGCCGGCCGGCGACCGGGTCGGCGTGGTCGGCAACTCCTCGGCGCTGACCGGGCTCGCGGCCACCGCCTGCGCGGCCCAGGGCCTCACCGTCGCCGACGGCTACCCGCGGGACGTGGGGCCGAGGGCGAGCACCGCCGAGTTCGCCGAGGCACTGGCCGGTGCCGCCGCCGACGATTCGGTCGACGCGCTGGTGGCGCTCTTCGCGCCGCCGTTGCCCGGCCAGTTCACCGGCACCGAGGCCGAAATCACCGCCGCCCTGCCCGCGGCGCTGTCCGGCGGCAAGCCCGCGGTGGCGACCTTCCTCGTCGGCCGTGCCCCGGCCGGGATGCCCTCGTACCCGAGCGTGGAGGAGGCGGTTCGGGCGCTGGCCCGGGTCACCGCGTACGCGCAGTGGCTGCGCCGGCCGACCGGAGTCCTGCCGGAGCTGTCCGGCGTCGACCCGGGTGCGGCACAGTCGGCGCTGCGGGCGGACGACACCGACGTGGCGGCGCTGCTGGCCGCGTACGGCATCGAGGTGGTCGAGTCGGTGCCGGCCGCCTCGGTCGACGAGGCTGTCGAGGCGGCCACCCGGCTCGGGTTCCCGGTGGCGCTCAAGGCCGCGGCGCCGGGGCTGCGGCACCGACTCGACCTCGGTGCGGTCCGCCTCGACCTGTCGGACGCCGCCGCCGTGCGCCGCGCCGGTTCGGAGCTGGCGGCGGCCTTCGGCGCGGAGGTCCTGGTGCAGCCGATGGTGCCACCCGGGGTGGCCTGTGTGGTGGAGCTGGTCGAGGATCCGGCGTTCGGGCCGGTGGTCGGGTTCGGGCTCGGCGGGGTCGCCACGGAACTGCTCGGCGACCGGGCGTGGCGGGCCGTGCCGTTGACCGACCGGGACGCTGCCGAGCTGGTCGACGCGCCCCGGGCGGCCCCGTTGCTCCGTGGTCATCGAGGGGCCGCGCCGGTCGACCGCGCCGCCCTGGCCGATCTGCTGCTGCGGGTCGGTCGTCTCGCCGACGACCAGCCCCGGGTCCGGGCGCTGACGCTGAACCCGGTGCTCGCCCGGCCCGACGGTCTGTCGGTGCTGCACGCGAGTGTCCGGATCGGCTCGGCCGACGTGCCGCGCCCCGACACCGGCCCCCGCCGGCTGTGAAGGGCGGTGGGTCAGGCTCGGCTGGAGATCTGCTGCACCGCCCAGGAGTTGCCGTCGGGGTCGGCGAAGAAGACGAAGCCGACGTTGTCCAGCGGGTCCGGCACCGGGCGCGGGTTCTCGCCGAGCACCCGGATCTCGCTCACCTCGACGCCGCGTTCGAGCAGCTCGGCGCGGGCCTTGCCGAGGTCCGGCACGACGAGTTGCAGGCCCTTCAGCGACCCCGGCGGCATCTGCGGCACGGCGCCCTTGCCGATGACGATCGAGCAGCCGGACCCGGGTGGGGTCAGCTGCACGATGCGGACGTCGTCGCTGATCACCGTGTCGTGGTCGACGGCGAAACCGAGCCGTTCGGCGTAGAACTCCTTGGCCCGGTCCACATCGGAGACCGGTACGACGACCACTTCCAGCGTCCAGTTCATTGCGGTCCTCCTGTTCTCGTCGCCAGCAGTTCGGCGAGTCGGGTGAAGCTCTCGGAGACCCCACGGACCATCGGGTACCGCAGGGCGGTGTCGCGTCCCTCGGGGGTGGCATAGCGCAGGGCGGTGGTGACGGTGGTCCGCCCGGCCAGTTCGGTGAACGTGTGGCTGACCAGGGTCTCGCCGGGGTACGACTGGTCGTCGAAGCGTTCGGTGCAGACGAGCCCGTGCGGTGGGTTGACCGTCCGGTAGACCCCGCGCTGGACCATCCGCTCCCCGTCGGGGCCCTGCGACTCGAAGCGCCACCGCCCGCCCACCCGCAGGTCCACCTCGCACCCGACCAACTGCCAGCCGCGTGCGCCGTACCAGCGGACGAGCAGCTCAGGACGGGTGAAGGCGGCGAACACGAGCCGCGCCGGTGCGTCGAAGACCCGGCTCAGCACGATCTCCCGATCGCCCGGCGTGTCGACCACCAGATGGTCGTCGATCACCGGGCCGTACCGCCGGCCCCGTCCCGGCCCTCCTCGGTCGAGCACAGCTCGTCGAGCAGGGCGTCGAGACGCTGATAGCGCTCGGCCCAGTGGTCGCGGTACGCGGCGAGCCAGGCGGTGGCCTCCCGCAGCGGCCCGGCTTCGAGGCGGCACGGGCGTCGTTGGGCGTCGCGTCCCCGGCTGACCAGCCCGGCACGTTCCAGCACCCGCAGGTGTTTGGAGACGGCCGGTTGACTCATCGCGAAGGGTACGGCGAGTTCGGTGACGGTGGCCTCGCCGGTGGCCAACCGGGCGAGGATGGCCCGCCGGGTCGGGTCGGCGAGGGCGGCGAAGGTGGCATCCAGGTCGGTGAGCACGTCATATAACCTTCCGGTTTGATAACCACAAGGTTTGTATCGGACAGTGCTCCTGCCGTCAAGTGGAAACAGCACATCGGCCCCCGGCGAACCGCCGGGGGCCGATGGCCGAACGCTCAGCTCAGCAGGCGTACGCCTCCAGTCGCTGCGCCCGCTCCGGTGCCCGCAGCTTGAGCAGCGTCACCTTCTCGATCTGCCGGATCCGTTCCCGGGAGAGGCCGAACTCGCGGCCGACCTCGTCCAGGGTGCGCTGCCGGCCGTCGTCGAGGCCGAACCGCAACCGGATCACGGCCTGCTCGCGCTGCGAGAGCGTGGCCAGCACGATGCTCACCTCGTTGCGCAGTTCGCCCTGGGTGGCGGCGTCCCCCGGACCGGCGGCCGGGTCGACGGCGGCGACGAAGTCACCGAGGGCGCTCTCACCGTCCTCGCCGACAGCCTGGTCCAGACTCACCGGCTCCCGGTCGTAGGAGATCAGCTCGATCACCTGGAACTCCGGCACGTCGAGCGCGCGGGCCACCTCGGCGACCGTGGGCTCCCGGCCCAGCGACACCGCCAGCTCCCGACGGGCGCGAACCATCCGGTTCACCTGCTCGACCATGTGGACCGGGATGCGGATGGTGCGGGCCTGGTCGGCCATGGCGCGGGTGATGGCCTGTCGGATCCACCAGGTGGCGTAGGTGGAGAACTTGTAGCCCTTGGTGTAGTCGAACTTCTCCACGGCCCGGATGAGGCCGAGGTTGCCTTCCTGGATGAGGTCGAGGAAGGCCATGCCCCGACCGGTGTACCGCTTGGCGATACTGACCACCAACCGCAGGTTCGCCTCCAGCAGGTGGTTCTTGGCCGCCCGGCCCTGCCGCGCGACGAGTTCCAGGTCGGCGCGCAGCTCCTCGGAGACCGGGGTGCAGGTGCTGAGCTTCTCCTCGGCGAACAGGCCGGCCTCGATCCGCTTCGCCAGGTCCACCTCCTGCACGGCGGTGAGCAACTTCGTCCGACCAATTCCGTTGAGGTATGCCCGGACCAGGTCGGTGGAGACGCCGCGCTCGTCGGTGGCGTCCAGGTCGGTCAGGGTGTCGACGCCGTGCTCCGCCTCGGTGCCGGCGTGCGTCCGGTGCTCCGTCATCTGCTGGGCCATCTCAGTCTCTCCCCGTGTCCACGTCCGTGCCGTGTCCGCCGGCCAGTCGCGCCGGTGACAAACAGCTTGGCGGTCGGGGCGTAAAACGGGAGTGAGGCGATCGGGGAACTGACAGTCTCCGAGTCGGCACTCGGTGGCTCGGCGGTTCGGCCGGTCGGGCTTGTCGGCGCCGGTTACCGTGCCAGCGGTCGGCCGTCGGGCCGGCGTACCGGCTCGGATGCGGGCGGTCGAGGGACGGAGGCAATCGTGGTGTTCAAACGGCTCATGCAGGCGATGGGAGTCGGTGGTCCGTCGGTGGAGACGGTGCTGTCGAATCCGAACTGCCGGCCGGGCGGCCACCTGGAGGGCAGCATCGCGGTCACCGGCGGCGACCACGGGGTCGACGTGTCCTACGTGGCACTGGGGCTGCTCACCCGGGTGGAGGTGGAGAGCGGCGACAACGAGTACACCACCAACCAGGAGTTTCAGCGTCAGCAGGTCACCGGCCCGTTCCGGCTGGAGGCGGGGCAGCGCTACGACGTCCCGTTCCGGTTCGAGGTGCCGTGGGAGACCCCGCTCACCGAGTTGTACGGGCAACACCTGCACGGCATGACGATGGGTCTGCGTACCGAACTGGAGGTCGCCCGCGCGGTCGACAAGGGCGACCTGGACGCGGTGGCGGTGCACCCGCTGCCGGCCCAGGAGCGACTGCTGGAGGCGCTGCTACGGCTCGGTTTCCGGTTCTCCCGTGCCGACGTGGAGCGCGGGCACATCTACGGCGTCCACCAGACGTTGCCGTTCTACCAGGAGATCGAGTTCTACCCGCCGCCCCAGTAGGCGGGCGCGATGAAGCAGCTGGAGGTCACCTTCGTCACCGACCCTCGGCAGGTGCAGGTGGTGTTGGAGCTGGACAAGCGGGGCGGACTGTTCACCGAGGGCCGCGACGTCTTCGGTCGCTTCGCCGTCGAGCACGCCTCGGCGGCCGACACCGACCTTGCCGCCCAGCTCGACGGCTGGCTGCGTCAGTCGCTGCAACGCCGCGGCCTCTTCGGCTGAACTCCGCGATCCCGCGCCGTACCTCAGTGCCAGTTGCTGATCTGCACGTCGTGCGGCGCGGGCTCGCCCTTACCGGTCTCGACCAGCCGCTTGAGACTCATCAGGTAGATCGCCCACTTGGTGCTGCAGTGGTACATGAACTCCACGGGCTCGCGCCAACCCTCGTGCCGGAACAGCACGATCGTGAAGTCGTCCTCCCGCCTCAGCTCGAAGCGGACCCGGGTGCCGATCCACTCCTCGGGGCCGTCGACGACCTCCCAGAGCACCAGCTCGGCCGGCCGGCTCTCCAGCACCTTCATGTCGAAGCCACCGGGGATGAACCGGAACCGGAGCACCCCGCCGACGTCGCCGTCGCCGCCCGTGTCCTCGGTCCACCAGTTCGCGAGCCCGTCGACAGTGGTCAGGGCCGTGTAGACGTCCTCGGGAGCGGACGTGACGCCGACCCGGTGCAGGATGTCCAACATCTCGATACCTCGTTTCTGGGTGATGACGCCCGGATATGGGCAGGCTGGATCGCGCCGCCACGGACGTGGCAGCGGTCGGGTGGGTGGGCGGGCTCAGCCCTGCTGGCCGCGCTGGATCGCCTCGGCGATCCGCTTGATCCGTCGCAACCGTGCGTCCCAGGTGGCGCCGACCGACGACAGTTGCGCAACCGCACGGGCGAGTTGTGCCTCGTCGACCTCGTAGCGGCGTTCGCGGCCGGACGGCGTGCCGTGGACCAGCCCGACCCGGCCGAGTACGCCGAGGTGTTTGGCGACCGCCTGCCGGGTGACCGGCAGCTGCTCGCTCAGCGTGGTCGCCGTGCCGCCGCCGTCGGCCAGCAGCAGGTCGAGCATCCGCCGCCGGGTCGGATCCCCGACGGCGGACCAGAGCTCGTCGTCGACGGCGACGCTCATCGAGTCGACACCAGACGTGCCACATACCCTTCGAGACGCGGCAGGAAGTGGTCCCAGCCGGTGACGTGATCGCGGTAGTGCTCTTCGAGCACGGCTGCTTGCCAGCCCCGCTCCCGGAACCCGGTCTCGGTGAGTCGCAGCAGTGTCCCGGTGCCCGACGGGACCAGGTCGAAGGTCACCAGGAGCGAGTTGGTCGGCGTCGCGACGGCGAGATCGTCGTACACCCACCGGAACGAGAAGCGCCGGGGCGGGTCGGCCGCCACCACGGTCAGTGGCACGACCTGGGTGTTCGGCGTGTCCCCGAAGGCGATCGTCCCGGTCGCGCCGGGGACCGGTTCGAGGTCCGCATCGTCCGGCCACCACTGCCGGAGGTGTTCGGGCGCGGTGACGACCTCGTAGACCACCTCGGGCGTGGCGTCGATGTGGATCTCGCGTTCGATGCTGCCGTACTCCATGCGCTCCTCCATACCTGCAACCGGTGGTTGCGTATGACTCTAGGAGGTGTCCGTGGAAGGCGCAACAATTAGTTGCACTACAGGTCGAGGAGGATGGTGCGGGGGCCGACGTTGACGCTCTCCACCAGCATGTGCGCGCGGAAGCGGCCGGTCTCGACCGTCGCGCCCCGCTCGCGCAGCGCCCGGATGGTCTCCTCGACGAGCGGTTCCGCCACCTCGGCCGGGGCGGCCGCGGTCCAGCTCGGGCGGCGGCCCTTGCGGGCGTCGCCGTAGAGAGTGAACTGGCTGACCACGAGGATCGGCGCGCCGATCTCCGCCGCCGACCGCTCGTCGTCCAGGATGCGCAGCTCATGCACCTTGCGGGCCATCGTTCGAGCGATCTCGGCCGTGTCGGTGTGGGTGACTCCGAGCAGCACCAGCAGCCCGTCGTCGACCGCGCCGACCACCTCGCCGCCGACGGTCACGCTGGCCCGGCCGACGGTCTGCACCAGGGCCCGCATCAGGCGACCACCGGCGCGCGACCGCTTGCCGACGGTGCGGACATCGGGCGGCTCACGGCTGCACCGGCGCGATGAAGCCGCGCTCCACCAGGTGTGCCACGATCGGCCCGGCCGCCTCGGCCAGTTCGTCGACGGCCACGTCGTGGGCGACGGCGAGCAGCGCCAACTGGTCCCGCAGCGGCAACCGCCCGTCGGCACCGCCCACCAGCGCGAGCACCAGGGGGTCGATCTCCTCGGTCCAGCGCAGTCCGTCGGGCAGGGCGAGCACCTGCCGGTCCACCCCCCACCCGTCTGCGCCCATCGTCGCCTCCTGGCGCAGTTGCAGCCCGTCGGCGGCGCGATACCGTGCGGCCAGCAGCCCGTCGGTGTCGCGGCCGCGCAGCCAGTCCTGCCGGTCGAACCAGTCGGCGATCTGATCGCCCATCGGTGGCTGCACCCGCTGGCGCAGGTCCTCCACCCGCAGCACCGGGTCGTCCCGGTCGCTGCGGCGCAGCGAGACGATGCCGAAGCCGATCGCCTCGACCTTGTGCGCGTCGAACCAGTCGAGCCAGTCGGCCATCCGCTGCGGGTCGGTGGCCTCCCCGACATCGGTCAACCACAGGTTGACGTACGCCATCGGGTCGGCGACCTCGCGCTGGATGACCCAGGCGTCCAGGCCGGTACCGGCGAACCAACCGGCGACCCGCTCGCCCCAGTCCTCGCCGGTGACGTGCACCCAGTTGGCGAGGTACTGCATGGTGCCGCCCTCGGTGAGCAGGCCCGGGGCGGCGGCGGCCAGCTCCGCGCCGATCGCGTCGCCGATCCGACCGGAGTCGCGGTAGACGTGGGTGGTCGTACCCGGCCCGACCACGAACGGCGGGTTGCTCACCACGAGGTCGAACCGCCGGCCGGCGACCGGGGCAACCAGGTCGCCGTGCAGCAACTCCCAGTCCTGACCGTTGAGGGCGGCGGTGGTGGCGGCGAAGCGCAGTGCCCGCCGGGACAGGTCGGTGGCGGTGACCCGCCGCGCGTGGGTGCCCAGGTGCAGTGCCTGCACGCCCGAGCCGGTACCCAGGTCCAGCGCGCTGTCCACCGGCCGTCGGACGGCTGCCCCGATCATCGTCTGGGTCGCACCGCCGATGCCGAGCACGTGTTCGGAGTGCAGCGGGCGGCCGGGGCGGGCGCTGGCCGGCACGTCCGCGAGCACCCACCAGTCGTCGCCGTACGGCTCCAGGTCCAGCCCCATCCGCAGCCCGTCGCCGTGCCGTTCGACGATCCCCGCGTCGAGCGCGTCGGTGAGTGGCAGCGGCGCCAGCGCGGCGGCCACCGCCGCCTCCGGCTCGGTCTGCTCGCAGATGAATACCCGGATCAGGGTCGCGAGGGGGTCCCGGTCGCCGGTTGCCCGCAGCGCGGCCCGGAAGTCGTTGCGGGCGACTCCGCCGGTCGCCTGCGGGCCGAGCCGGGCGGCGATGCCGTTGGCGGTGAAGCCCGCCCGGGTCAACGCGGTCCGCAGCGCTTCGATGCCGGCGGGGGAGAGCAGCATGTCATGTCCGTCCACACCGTCATCCTGCCTGGTGGCGTCGGGTCCGGAGACCACCGCCCGTGACATCGCAAGTTAAATCTACTGACATCTATGTCATATCCATCGATCTAACGCTAGCATTCCCGCCAACTCAGTCCAGGGTGCGGACCGCCCGGCCAGAAGCCCGGTCGGCCGCCCAGGTAAGGGAGGCACGATGTCCTCAGGGTCCACCGCGCGGCGGCAGCTCATCCGGGCGCTCGCCGTCGTCGCCACCGCGGCGGCCGTCTCGGCGGCCGGCACCACCGCGGCGGTCGCCGCACCCACCGGCGAGATCCGTGGCGCCGGCGCGTCGAACGCGGTCAGCGGTAGCTACCTGGTCGTCCTGCGCACCGACGCCGTCGGTGCCGCCGGTTCCTCGACGGCTCGCTCCGCCGTTCCGGACCGGGCCAGTGCCCTGGTCAAGCGGTACGGGGGCAGTGTCTCCGACACCTACAGCGCCGCGCTCACCGGTTTCGCGGCGAAGATGACCGCCGCCCAGGCGGCCCGGCTCGCCGCCAACCCGGCGGTTGCCTACGTGGAGCAGGACCAGGTGGTCACGATCCAGGCGACCCAGACCAACGCGACCTGGGGTCTGGACCGCATCGACCAGCGCAACCGGCCGCTGAGCACCACCTACACCTACCCGAACACCGCCTCGAACGTGCGGGCGTACATCATCGACACCGGAATCCGGACCTCCCACAGCCAGTTCGGCGGCCGGGCCACCTGGGGCACCAACACCGTGGACAGCAACAACACCGACTGCAACGGCCACGGCACCCACGTCGCCGGCACGGTCGGCGGTTCGACCCACGGTGTGGCCAAGGGGGTTCGCCTGATCGCGGTGAAGGTGCTCAACTGCTCCGGCGGTGGCACCACCACCAGCGTGGTCAACGGGGTGAACTGGGTGACCGCCAACGCGGTGAAGCCGGCCGTGGCGAACATGAGCCTGGGTGGCGGCGCCAGCACCTCCATCGACAACGCGGTGCGCAACTCGATCGCCTCCGGCGTCAGCTACGCGGTCGCGGCGGGCAACTCCAACGCCAACGCCTGCAACTACTCGCCGGCCCGGACCTCGACCGCGATCACCGTCGGCTCGACCACCAGCACCGACGCCCGGTCCTCCTTCTCCAACTACGGCTCCTGCGTGCACATCTTCGCGCCGGGTTCGAGCATCACGTCGGCCTGGCACACCAGCAACAGCGCCACCAACACCATCAGCGGCACCTCGATGGCCTCGCCGCACGTGGCCGGTGCCGCCGCGCTCGTGCTCGGTGCCAACCCGTCCTACTCGCCGGCCCAGGTCAAGAGCTACCTGGTCAACAACGCCACCACCGGCGTGGTGACCAGCCCGGGCAGCGGCTCGCCGAACCGCCTGCTGTTCGTGGTCAACTGACCCTCACCCGCACGATCGGCCCGGCGGACGGTGCGAACCGATCCGCCGGGCCGCGTCACGTCGTGCCCCGACCGGTCGGTCCGAGGTGGGTGTCAGCGCCCGTCCCGACCGGCGTACGGGCAGGATGAGGGCATGACGCTCGAGCTGCCCATCGACCCGCAGGCGAACCGGCTGCTGGCCCGCGATCCGCTGGCCCTGCTCGTCGGCATGGTTCTCGACCAGCAGGTCTCGATGGAGAAGGCTTTCTCCTCGCCGTACGTGCTGGCCCAGCGGCTCGGCCACGACCTGGACGCCCGGGAACTGGCCGGCTTCGATCCGGAGGCCCTGGTGGCCATCTTCGCCCAACCACCCGCGCTGCACCGCTTTCCCAAGGCGATGGCGGCCCGGGTGCAGGAGGTGTGCCGGGTGCTGGTCGAGCGCTACGACGGCGACGCCGCCCGGCTCTGGGCGGACCCGGCCGACGGCCGCGAGCTGCTCGGGCGGATCACCGCCCTGCCCGGATTCGGTCGGCAGAAGGCCCAGATCTTCCTCGCCCTGCTCGGCAAGCGGTTCGGGGTGCAACCGCCGGGTTGGCGGGAGGCTGCGGGCCACTACGGAGATCCGGACGCCCACCGGTCCGTCGCGGATGTGACCGATGCCGAGTCACTGCGCCTGGTTCGGGAGTACAAACAGCAGGTGAAGGCGGCGGCGAAGGCGAGCGCACGCGGGGACTGACCGGGCCGCCTCCGACGACGGCGGGGGGCGGTCGATGGCGCAGCGGGGCGGCGCGCTGCTGCGTGGTGGGCACGGAACAGCGCGGACCACCTTCCTGGAACTCTTTCTCGACCTGGCCTTCGTCTTCGCCTTCACCCGGGTCTCGGTCCGTTTCATCGATGAGGTCGAGCACGGGCTGACCGTGCTGGGCTTCCTGGAGACCCTGATCCTCTTCCTCGCCCTGTGGCACGTCTGGACACTGATCAACTGGGTCACCAGCCGGTACGAGCCGAACGCCCTGACGATCCAACTCGTCGTGGTCGGGACGATGTTCGGCAGCCTGGTGATGGCCGTCGCCGTACCCCGGGGGTTCGAGGAGCGGGCGTTGCCGTTCGTGGTGGCCTACCTGGTGACGGTGATCGCGCGACCGCTGATCATCGCCGCCGTGCTGGGTCGACATCCACGCCGTACCGTGCCGTGGCGGCTGGCCGCCTGGGCGACGCTGTCCGGCGCGTTCTGGCTGGCCGGTGCGCTCGGGCCCGCCGGCCTGCGGTTCGGGCTGTGGGCGCTGGCCATCAGCATCGACCTGACCGGTTACCTGCTGGGCTGGCCGGTGCCCGGCCTGGGACGGGCACCGGTGTCGGCCTGGCGGATCGCCGGCGAGCACATCGCGGAGCGCTACCAGCAGATCTTCCTCATCGCGCTGGGCGAGACGATCCTGGTCATCGGGATCAAGTACAGCGGCGAGGGGTTCGGCCAGCTCGCGGCGGCGGCCTTCACGGTCGCCTTCCTCACTACCGCGCTGCTCTGGCGGATCTACTTCCATCGGGCCGGTCACCTGCTCGTCGAGGCGCTGCGGCTGGCCCGGTCGCCCGGTCGGCTCGGTGCCTCCGCCTCCACCACGCACCTGGTCATGGTGCTCGGCGTGCTGCTCACCGGGGTGGGCTACGAGTTGGTCATCGTGAAACCGTTCGACCGGGTCGAGCCGGCGTGGCTGGTCTTCATCGTCGGCGGGCCGGCCCTGTTCCTGTTGGGGCGGGCCCGTTTCGAGTACGAGATCTTCGCCCGGGTCTCCCGCGCCCGGGTGCTGATGATGCTGGCGTTGCTCGGGTCCGCTCCGCTGCTCCTGCTCGGCACGCCGATGCTGGCGCTGTCCGTGGTCGCGGCCGGCCTGGCCGTGGTAGCCGTCGTGGACGGGTTGCGGGCTCGTGACCAGCCGATGGAGCCGTCGGCATCTCCGCTGGACCGTCCGGAGCCGGGTGATGCCAACTTCCCGACCTGACCCGCGCGCCACGGACGCCGCGTGGGTTCGGCGCGGGTCGCCGCAGGGGCTATGGTCCCGTCAGGCGGCGCTCGGATGGGCCAGCGAGGCGATGGCCCGCCGGACGTCGGCCAGCGAGACGGTCGCCGAGTCGTCCAGGTCGGCCAGGCCCGTCTCGATCCACTGCCGCATCAGCGTCGTCACGCCGATGCCCCGGGCGTCGGCGGCGGCCCGGACCCGTTCGTAGGTCTCCAGCGGCAGCCGGACGGATCGGCTGACCATCGGAGTCTCGGTGTCGGGGGTGGGCAGTCCCACCGCCTGGCTCTCGTCGATCAGATCGGTGATCCGGTCGCCGCCGCTGTGGAACTGCTTGATCGCGTCGTGACGGTTCATCGTCACCGCCTCCTCGTCTCCGGGGAATTCCGCACGGCCTCGTCGTAGCGTTTGGCCTCGACGTCGCTCAACTCGCGGGCGGAGAGGACGTCCCAGTCGTTGTCGGCACCGTCGGTCTCGGCCAGCAGCACCGCCACCCGGCGTCCGCGGCCGGTGGGGGCGTAGACCACCATCACGTCGTCGCCGAGGTGGCGGATCACCCGCCGGCCGCTGTGCAGCGCCTCCCAGACTTCCCCCGGCGTGACGTCGTAGACCCGCAGATTGGCCAGCGCCTCGTCGGTGAAGCTGAACCTGCTGCCCACGCCGCGAGCGTACCACGGCCGTAACACGGATTTCGGGGCCGACGAAGCTCGTCGCCCGCCCGGTCGGAGTGACAGGATGGAGTGCGACCCCTCCGGAGGAGGTACCACGGGTGAAGCGCCAGGCGTACCAGCCGATCCTCATCACCGACGCCGCCCGCAGCCAGGATGATCAACTGACCAGCCGGCAGCGGCGTTACGTCGTGATGATGGGTGTCCGCGTCGCCTGCGTGATCGTCGGCGCGATCCTGGTCGGGGTGCGGGCACCGCTGCTCTGGCTCTGGCTGCCGCTGGTCGCGCTGGGCATGGTGCTCATCCCGTGGCTCGCGGTACTGCTGGCCAACGACCGGCCGCCCAAGGAACGTCACCGCCTCGCCAACCGCTTCTCGTCGCGTTCGGCCACCGAGGCGGCACCGCCTCCGATGAGCCTCGCCGCCGAGGAGCGGCCGCACAAGATCATCGACGCGGAGCCCTGACCCGCCCGGCGCGGCTCAACGAACCGGTCGGGCCCCGACCTGCGCCACCGCCGCGGCACCGAGATCGACGGCCCGGGCCAGGGCGGCATCGGGCGCGGCCCCGGCCAGCCAGGCACGCAGCAGACCCGCCGCGAAGGCGTCACCCGCCCCGGTCACGTCCCGCACCGCCACCCGGTGCGCCGCCGAGGTGACGATCGTGGCGTCCCGATCGACCCAGACGGCGCCGGCCCCGCCGCGTTTGACCACCACCCGACGGGCCACGGAGAGCAGTGCCCGGCCCTGCGCCGCCGGCTCCAGTCCACCGGCCAGCACGGTGGCCTCGTCGACGTTGACCAGCAGCAGGTCGACCTCGCGTACCCAGGTCAGAAAGGCCGCCGGCCCGACCGCCCGCAGCGGTGCCGCGGAAGCCGCGTCGACGCTCGTGGTGAGACCGCGTTCGCGGGCGTCGGCCAGCGCACGCAGGCCGGCCGGTCGGGAGTCCGCGTCCAACAGCGTGTACCCGGACAGGTGCAGGTGCGTGGCGTCCGGCGCGTCGGACAGCGCCGCGTCCACGTGGTCGGGACGCAGCCGCACGTTCGCCCCACGCTCGGTGACCATGGTGCGCTCGTCGCCGGCGGTCAGCACGATCACCGTGCCGGTGGCGGAGCCGGCGATCTCGTCCACCGCGCAGTCAACTCCGGCCGCGGTCAGCTCCGCCACCCGGTCACGCCCGGCGCCGTCGTCGCCGACCGCGCCCACCAGGGTCACCGGTACGCCCTGGGTGGCCAGCCAGGCCGCGGTGTTGGCCGCCTGCCCACCACCGGTGGACCTGATCACCGCCGGGGTGTCGGAACCGGGCGCCAACGGTCCGGAGAGCACCGCCACCACGTCGGTGACCACGTCGCCGACGACCAGGACCCGTCCGGTACCGGCGCTGTCGTTCTCGGTCGCCCCGGTCACGCCGACGCGTCGACCCGGCGCTGGGCGGCGGCGACCGCGATCCGGGCGGCCAGGTCGGCGTTGCGCAGGATGATCCGGACGTTCACCGCCAGGCTGGCGCCCTGCGTCGCGGAGTGGAAGTGGGCCAGCAGGTACGGCGTGACGGCCTTGCCGGTCACCCCGTCGCGCTCCAGCCGGGCGAGACCCTCGGTGAGGGTACGGTCGTGCAGGTCCGGGTCGAGTTGCTCGTCGGTGGGCAGCGGGTTGGCGACGATCAGCCCGCCATGGTGTGCCCGGTGCCGCTCGCGGGCGGCCAGCACGTCGGCTACCCGTTCCGGGGAGTCGAGCGACCAGTCCAGGTCGAAGCCGCCGTCGGTGATGAAGAAGCCCGGAAACCGGCGGGTCCGGTAGCCGACCACGGCCACCCCGAGGGTCTCCAGCCGCTCCAGGGTCGCGCCCACGTCGAGGATCGACTTCACCCCGGCGCAGACCACCGCGATCGGCGTACGCGCCAGGGTGACCAGGTCGGCGGACTCGTCGAAGGTCTGCGCCGCCTCGCGGTGCACCCCGCCCAGCCCGCCGGTGGCGAACACGCCGATGCCTGCCGCGGCCGCCACGGCACTCGTCGCGGCCACGGTGGTGGCGCCGTCAGCGCCGGATGCGGCCGCCACCGCGAGGTCGCGTACGGAGAGCTTGGTCACCCCGTCGGCGGTGGCCAGCCGGGTCAGTTCGGCGTCGTCGAGCCCGACCACGAGTTCGCCGGCGACCATGCCGATGGTGGCCGGCACCGCGCCGGCGTCCCGGACGGCCTGTTCGATCTGCCGAGCCACCCGGAGGTTGTCCGGCCGGGGCAGGCCGTGCGAGACGATGGTGCTCTCCAGCGCGACCACGGGCCCCTGCTCGCGCAGGGCCCGGGCCACCTCGGTGCCGTAGCGAAGATGAAAGTCGGTCACAATCGCTCACCGTACGCCCGCCCTCCGGGTCACCTCAGGTGGACCGGGTGCGGGTGACCTGCCAGACTTGTCGGTTGGAGGTGCAGACGTGAGTACACAGATCCTCGAACGTCCCGAGCTGAAGGACGCCGACACCGGTCCGGAGATGTTCCACTACGTCCGGAAAGAAAAGATCGCCGAGAGTGCCGTCATGGGCACCTTCGTCGTCGCGCTGTGCGGGGAGACGTTTCCGGTGACGAAGACGCCCAAACCGGGTTCGCCGGTCTGCCCGAAGTGCAAGGAGATCTACGACTCGTACCGCGAGTGACGCCCTCGGTCCGCGCGGCGGCCCGCGTAACCTGCGGCGGTGACCACCTCCACCGCCCTTCTCCTGGCTGACCTGGCCGGAGTCGCGGTCTTCGCCGCCTCGGGCGCCTCCGCGGCGGTGGCCAAACGGCTCGACCTCTTCGGCGTGGTCTTCGTCGGCTTCGTCGCCGCCCTCGGCGGCGGGATCGTCCGGGACCTGGTCATCGACGAGGTTCCGCCGTTGGCCTTCGCCGACTGGCGTTACGCGGGTACCGCCGCCGTGACCGCCGCAGCGATCTTCTGGCTGCACCCACAGTTCGCCCGGCTGCGCACCACCGTCCTGGTGCTTGATGCGGCCGGGCTCGGCCTGTTCACCGTCGCCGGCACCCTCAAGGCCCTCGACGCCCAGGTCCCGGCGGTCGGTGCCTGTCTGATCGGCATGATCACCGCGATCGGTGGGGGACTCGTCCGCGACCTGCTCACCGGTGAGATTCCGGTGGTACTGCGGCGGGAGATCTACGCGGTCGCGTCGCTCGTCGGCTCGATCGTGGTGGTGCTCCTCCACGGCCTCGGGCACACCGGGCCGGTCCCGCTCACCGCCGCCGTGGTGCTGGTCTTCGGCGTACGCCTGGTGGCCCTGCGTCGGCGCTGGTCGGCTCCGGTGGCGACGGTGCGACCACCCCGCACCGGTCTGTCGGCGCCGCCGCCGGAGTGAGCCAGCAGTGGCGAACGGCACCCCGGTGACGGGTGTGGCGTCGCGTGGGCGGCCGGGCGGCTGCTGGTTATGCTGAGTCGGCCTTCGCGGCTCGGCTGCGCGGAGGCATTTTCGTGGGGCGACCGCCGTGCCCCCCGGTCCGGGCCCGCCGGCCCGCGGCCGGGACATCCCGTGGCCGGAGAGGAGCGAACGCGTGGCAGTCCGGACGCCGGCGCTCGACACGTTCCCGTCCCTTCGCGCCTGGCAGCGCAAGGCTCTGGTGGAGTACCTGCGCCGTCGGGCTGAGGACTTCACCGCGGTCGCCACCCCGGGGGCCGGGAAGACCACCTTCGCCCTGCGCATCGCCGCCGAACTGCTCGCCGACGGCAGCGTCGAGGCGGTCACGGTGGTCGCGCCGACCGAACACCTGAAGACCCAGTGGGCGGAGGCGGCGGCCCGGGTGGGCATCCAGCTCGACGCCGCCTTCCGCAACGCCGACCTGCACTCCTCGGCCGACTTCCACGGCGCCGTGGTCACCTACGCGCAGGTCGGCATGGCACCGCAGGTGCACCGGCGGCGCACCATGACCCGCCGGACCCTGGTCGTCCTCGACGAGATCCACCACGCCGGTGACTCGCGTACCTGGGGGGACGGGGTGAAGGCGGCCTTCGAGCCGGCGGTACGCCGGCTGATGCTCACCGGTACGCCCTTCCGGTCCGACGACAACCCCATCCCGTTCGTCAGCTACGAGCGGGGCGGCGACGGCCTGCTGCGTTCCCGGGCCGACTCGGTCTACGGCTACAGCGACGCGCTGCGCGACGGCGTGGTACGGCCGGTGCTGTTCCTGGCGTACTCGGGTGAGACCCGGTGGCGGACCAACGCCGGGGAGGAACTGGCGGCCCGGCTGGGCGAGCCGATGACGCAGGATCTCGTCGCCCAGGCGTGGCGTACCGCCCTGGACCCGGCGGGCGACTGGATGCCGCAGGTGCTCCGGGCGGCCGACGCTCGGCTGACCGTGCTACGGGAGGCGGGCATGCCCGACGCGGGCGGCCTTGTCATCGCCAGCGACCAGCAGACGGCCCGCTCGTACGCCAGGCTCATCGAGCAGGTGACGGGGGAGCGGGCGGCCGTGGTGCTCTCCGACGACGCGGGTGCCTCGACCCGGATCGCGACGTTCGCGGCGTCCGAGCAACGATGGCTGGTCGCGGTGCGAATGGTGTCCGAAGGCGTCGACATCCCTCGGCTGGCCGTCGGTGTGTACGCGACAAGTGCCAGCACCCCGTTGTACTTCGCGCAGGCGATCGGGCGCTTCGTCCGGGCCCGACGTCCGGGGGAGACCGCGTCGGTCTTCCTGCCCAGCGTGCCGCACCTGCTCGGGCTGGCCAGCGAGATGGAGGCCGAGCGGGACCACGTGCTCGGCAAACCCAAGGACCGCGAGGGCTTCGACGACGAGCTGCTGGACCGGGCCCAGCGCGACGAGCAGGCCAGCGGTGAACTGGAGAAGCGCTTCGCCGCGCTGTCCGCCACGGCGGAACTGGATCAGGTGATCTTCGACGGGGCCTCGTTCGGTACGGCGGCCCAGGCCGGCACTCCCGAGGAGGAGGAGTATCTCGGCCTGCCCGGTCTGCTCACCTCGGAACAGGTGGCGTCACTGCTCGCCAAGCGGCAGGCCGACCAGCTCGCTGCCCAGCGACGTCGGGCGACCGAGCGACGGACGGAATCCGCGGCGCCAGCGTCCGCTCCGCCGGCACCGATGAGCGCCGCCCAGCGCCGGGTGGCTCTACGCCGCCAGCTCAACGCCCTGGTCGCGGCCCAGCACCACCGCACCGGCCAGCCGCACGGCAAGATCCACGCTGAGCTGCGCCGCATCTGCGGCGGCCCACCCAGCGCCCAGGCCACCATCGAGCAACTGGAAGAACGCATAGCGACCGTCCAAACCCTCTAACCCCGCCCACCCCACCACCCCCACCCTCCCCGTGAGCACGGCCCGCGCCCCATCCGGCCCCGACGCCTTGATCAAGAGGTTTGCGTCATCGTGGGCACGGTTTCGTGACGCGAACCTCTTGGTCAACAAGGCTGGGTAGGGGTGCGGAGCATGAAAAGCCGGCCGGAGACACCCTGTGGGTGTCTCCGGCCGGCTTGTGTCGGGTCTGCTGAGGGCTTAGTTGGCCATCAGGTCAGCGCCGCGCCAGGTGAACTCCGGGTCCGTCGCGTACCGCACGGTGATCTTGACGAGATCCTCGGCGTACTTGTTGGCGTGGTGCCCACAGAACACCAGCTCACTGCCACCCGCCAGGGTGATCCGGAGCTTGCCGGCGGCATTGCAGCGGTCGCACCGTTCATCGGCGGCCGGGGGGCTCACCGTCTCGGGCGGCGGCGTGAGGGTCGGGGTCATCGCCTTCCTCCTCTGGTCGTCACCGATGAACACTCTCTTCGGTCTTGGTCACCTATCGTGCAACACCCTTGTCGGGCCTCGCCTTCCCTGTGTGCCCGCGGGGGACCGAGGTCACACCTGGCACGGACAGTGTGCCGTGCACCCAGGGTGCCACGTCAACGATCACATTCGTGCAACCACCTGATCACCATCCGACGTTGTACGCCAGGTGGTCAAAACGGCACGATCAGTTGACGGATGCTGATCAGTCGAGGTAGTCCCGGAGAACCTGGGATCGGGACGGATGCCGGAGCTTGGACATCGTCTTGGACTCGATCTGCCGGATCCGTTCGCGGGTCACTCCGTAGACCTGACCGATCTCGTCCAAGGTACGAGGTTGGCCGTCGGTCAGCCCGAACCGCAGACGCACCACACCCGCCTCACGCTCGGACAACGTCTGCAGCACCTGCTGGAGCTGATCCTGAAGCAGGGAGAACGAGACCGCGTCGACGGCGACCACCGCCTCCGAGTCCTCGATGAAGTCACCGAGCTGGCTGTCGCCCTCGTCACCGATGGTCTGGTCGAGCGAGATGGGCTCCCGGGCGTACTGCTGGATCTCCAGCACCTTCTCCGGTGTGATGTCCATCTCCTTGGCCAACTCCTCCGGCGTGGGCTCCCGGCCCAGATCCTGGAGCAGCTCGCGCTGTATCCGGCCCAGCTTGTTGATCACCTCGACCATGTGGACCGGGATGCGGATGGTGCGGGCCTGGTCGGCCATGGCGCGGGTGATGGCCTGTCGGATCCACCAGGTGGCGTAGGTGGAGAACTTGTAGCCCTTGGTGTAGTCGAACTTCTCCACGGCCCGGATGAGGCCGAGGTTGCCTTCCTGGATGAGGTCGAGGAACGCCATGCCCCGGCCCGTGTACCGCTTGGCCAGCGAGACGACCAGGCGGAGGTTCGCCTCGAGCAGGTGGTTCTTGGCCCGCTCACCGTCCCGGGAGATCCACAGCAGGTCGCGCTGCATGTCCCGGGCGAGCTTCTCCTCGCCCTCGTCGGCGGCCCGCAGCCGCTCGGCGGCGTAGAGCCCGGCCTCGATCCGCTTGGCCAGCTCCACCTCCTGCTCGGCGTTGAGCAGCGGGACCTTGCCGATCTGCTTGAGGTACGCCCGGACCGAGTCCGCCGAGGCGGTCAGCTCGGCGTCGCGACGCGCCTGCTTGAGCGCCTCGGACTCCTCGTCGTCCCACTCGAAGTCGTTGTCGGTGGCGGAGTTCGCCGCGTCGGCCGCGGCGGCCTGGGCCAGCTCCGCCGGCTCCTCGACCACCACGTCCTCGATCTCGGCGGCGAGTTCCTCGGGATTGACCTCGCCCTCGGCGGCCTCACCCTCGGCGGCGTTGGCCGGCTTCGCCGCGCCCGCCGCGGCGGCCACCGTCGCCTTGGTGGCCCGGGTGGACTTCTTGGCCGGCGCGACCGCCTTGGCGGCCACCGCCGCGGTGGTCCCGGCCGCCTTGCGCGAGGTCGCCTTCCGCGGTGCCGGTGCCGACGCCTCCTCGGCCGCGGGCGCCTGCTTCGGGGCGGGCGCGGCCGCCTTCTTGGTGGTCTTGGCGGTGGTGGCCCGGGACGCGGGGGTGGCGGACCGGGCGGCGGCGACCCGGCGGCGGGTGCTGGCCGAGCCGTCGACCACGACGGTCACGCCGGCCTCGGAGAGCGCCCGCAGGATCTTCTTGGCCTGGGCCGGAGTCACCTCGGCGGACTCGACGGTGCGCGCGAGCTGGGCCGACGTGAGCTGGCCGCCGGCGCTCTGCGCGTGGGCGATCAAGGTGTCGGTGAGCGAGCGAACGTCGGCGCCGGTCTGGCGGGGTTCTGTCACGAATGACCTTCCGGAGGCGAAGAGCGAGCACGGCCGGGTTCGTCCGACGCAGCGTAGGGCACCGTGCCGGGCGATGTGGTTGAGGAACCCCCGTGTCCCGGGCCGGCCGGCTGTCGGGCGGTCCGTGGCGCGTGGGCAGGGGTGAATTGTAACGCCGTCTGCGGCGATCATCCTGCGCCGCACGGCTGATCGGCGGTCGGGACCGCCGATTCGGTGCGCTTTTGGACTTTGTAAGGATGATACCCGCGCGGAAGCCGGATACCTGGCCGTGCGGGAAGGGAACGGATATGGAGCGCGCGGCGCCACCGCCACCGCAACTGCTGGAGATCGCGATCGAGGTGGCCCGGGGCGCGGCGGCCACCGCGTACCGGATGCGGACCGAAGGCGTCTCGGTCGCGGCGACCAAGAGCACCGTCACCGACGTGGTGACCGCGGCTGACCGGGCCGTGGAGCGCCAGATCACCGCCGAACTGCGCCGGCTGCGCCCGGACGACGCCGTGTTGGGCGAGGAGTACGGTGCCGCGGCCAGTGGCGACGGCCCGCGCGCCCGGGTGCGGTGGATCGTCGACCCGATCGACGGCACCGTCAACTACCTGTACGGCCTGACGCACTGCGCGGTGTCCATCGCCGCGGAGGTGGACGGCGAGGTGGTGGCGGGTGTGGTGTGCAACATCCACACCGGCGAGGAGTGGACCGCGACCGTCGGCGGGGGTGCCTGGCGGGCGGGTCGGCGGCTGCACTGCTCCACCGAGACCGATCTCGGTCAGGCGCTGGTCATCACCGGCTTCGGTTACGACGCGGCCCGCCGGGTTCACCAGGCCCGCGTCCTGACCGAGCTGATTCCGCACGTGCGCGACATCCGCCGTCTCGGCGCCGCGGCCGTCGACCTCTGCCTGGTCGCCGAGGGGCGGGCCGACGCCTACTACGAGAAGGGTCTGGCCGCCTGGGACCAGGCCGCCGGGGCGCTGGTGGCCACCGAGGCCGGTCTGCGGGTCGGCGGGCTCAAGGGGCTGGCCCCCGGGCCGGAGATGGTCGTCGCCGCCCCACCGGCGCTGTTCGACGCGTTGCACGACCGCCTGGCCGCCCTGGACGCCTCCGGCGGCCCCTGAGGCCGTGTGGTGCCCGTTCGGGCCGCTGGACGACCCTTCGGTCAGCCTTCGACCGGCATCGGGCAGGAACCGGGCGGGGCGACCGGGGCACCCAGGTCGCCCAGCGACTGGTTGACCTCGGTGATGGTGGCCAACTGCTGGAAGCTGCCGCCCAGCACGACGTCGACGATGTCGTCCTCGCGCTTGGGGTCGTACTCCAGTTCGGCGTCGCCGAGGAAGTACGCCCGCAGCAGGTGCGCCGAGCCGACTCCCTTCGGCCCGTAGCGCAGCACCGCCACGTCGTCGATCTTCTTCTTCTGGGTGGCTTCCTTCTGCACCTGGAAGTCCCGGTTGCGGAAGTCGCCCGCGACGTCGGCGGCCAGGCCGGGACGGTCCGTGCCGTTCAGCACGTTGATCTTGACGTCCTTGTGGTCGCGTAGGGTGACGTCGGCGCGCGGCCAGTCGTCCGGACAACCCGCACCGGCGCCGGCGTTGCTCTGGGTGTCCCTGACCAGGGCGACGACCACGAAGACCAGGGCGACCACCGCCAGTAAACCGACGACAACGAGTGCTCGCACTCGCGCAAAGCTCATCAGGTCACTCCCGGGCAGTGGTGGGTGGCGGCGGCCGACCATCGGGCCGTTCCGTCGGTCGTCGGGTACGCCGCTGAGGTTAACGGGTGTCCGACCGTCGCGTGGAAACAGTCCGACATGCCGGCGCGCCACCGGAGAACGGGGTAGTACTACCCCTATCTTCGTGTCGCCTGAGTCACATTGGGAACAACTTCCCGTGCAGGGGCGTACATCTCAGCCACGAGGGCGGTATACATGCCTCGCCCAAAGGGGGGGTAGGGTTCCGCGCTCGCGGGGGAGATCCTCTGGCGGTCTGGTCCGAGCGGTCGTCGGGTCAGGTGGCCGACACTAGCGGTAGCCGGCCAGCGGAACCGAAACAGCGTCGTCCGGCGTTACAACCGGAAGCGACAACATCGAAATGGGAGAGTGAAACCGATGGCCACCGACTACGACGCTCCGCGCCGCGACGAGGTCGACCTCGGCGAGGACAGCCTGGAAGAGCTCAAGGCCCGGCGCGTCGACTCGCAGTCGGGCGCCGTGGACGTCGACGAGGCCGAAGTGGCTGAGAGCTTCGAGCTGCCCGGGGCCGACCTTGCCGACGAGGAACTGACGGTCAAGGTGCTACCGATGCAGCAGGACGAGTTCCGCTGCGCCCGCTGCTTCCTGGTGCACCACCGCAGCCAGCTCGCGGTGGAACGCAACGGCGAGCTGATCTGCCGAGAGTGCGTCTGACCGCAGGGCGACGACCACGACCATGGCGGCGACTCCCAAGTGGAGTCGCCGCCGCCCGGCTCGGCGAGCGCGACGCCGCGCAACCTGGTTGACTCGATAGTCATGAGCGAGCGAATCGGCGGGCGCGGCGCCGTGGTGCGGTCATGAGCGAGGACAGCGAGCGCACCGAGGACCGGGACGAGTTGGGGAAGACCGTCGCGGCGCTGACCGCCGACGAGATCGAGCCGGCGAGACGGCGTCAACTGCTCACCCGGCTGGTCGGGCAGGCTCGGGCCCGGGGGATCGGCGACCTGTTCAAGCCGAGGGCCGCGCTGCGCTGGATGGTGGACACCGTCGCGGAGATCGCCCCGCACGTGCCGGTCCGGGACCTGGCCACCCTGCGCCGCCACTTCCCCGGGCTGTCGGACGAGGAACTGGCCGACCGGCTGGTCCGCAACGCGTCCCGGGCCACGGCGGGGGTCGGCGCGGCCGGCGGCGGAGCCTCGGCGGTGCAGTGGACCGTGACACCGACCCTGCTGTCCGCTCCGGTACTGCTCGCCGCCGAGACGGTCGCGGTGGTGGCGGTGGAGCTCAAGTTGACCGGTGAGCTGCACGAGATCTACGGCCTACCGCTGCCGGCCGGCGGCACCGAGCGGACGATCGCGTTGGTGCAGGCATGGGCCAGCCAGCGCGGCGTCAACCCGATGATGCCCGGCGTCGGCGTGGGCGCCGTGCTGGGTACGGCCGCCCGGAACGAACTGCGGGACACGCTGCTCAAGCGTTTCGGCCGCAACCTGACCACGCTCGGTCCCTTCCTCACCGGAGCCGCCGTGGCGAGCTACCTGAACCGGCGGGCGACCCGGACGCTGGCCGACCAGCTCCGCGCCGACCTGCGCCGGCAGCGGCACAGCCTGCCCGGTGCGTCGCCCACCCCGCCCGCCCTGCCCGAGTCGTCCTGACCGCCGGCAGCGCCCTCGGCGGACACCGCGCGGTCCGGTGACCGGTGGCGGATCGGATCAGCGGGTCGCGTCCCGCGCGGCCAGCAGCGCTTCGGCCAGCTCGACCGGGTGCCGGGAACTGACCACCCAGAACGGCGTGGGGTCGGCCGGGTCGTTCAGGACCACCTGGACGGCACCGGGGACCCACGGGCGCTGGACGACGAACGCCAGCGGATCGGCACCCACACCGAGCACCTCACGCCGCCCCGCGGCGTCCAGCGCGACGGCGTCCGCGACGAACCGGACGGGCAGCCGGGCGTCGTCGACCCGCAGCTCCGCGTCGGTCACCGCGACGCGGATCCGGCCCAACCACGCCAGCCCGGCGGCAGCGGCGGGCAGCAGCACCGCGAACGGCAGCCAGGCGCGCACACCGGCCGCGCCCATCCACACCTCCACCGCGAGCAGGGCGGCGGCCGCGAGCCCGGCGAGCCACAACCACCAGGGCAGCCGCAGACGCTCGGCGTACGCCGGGGGGGCCGAGACGGACGAAGGTGACGCTGACTGGCTCACTCGTGCCAGGGTACGGCGCGGCGGCCCTCGGGTACCGGGCAGGATGACAGGGTCACCCCCAGCGGAACGGACGAAAGAGGGACATCGTGACCGACGTGGTGCCCGTGCCGGTCCGGCGGCTCGATCCCGAGCTGCCGATGCCGGCGTACGCCCATCCCGGTGACGCCGGTGCCGATCTGGTGGCGGCCGCCGACGTGGAGCTGCCACCGGGCGGTCGGGCGTTGGTGCCGACCGGCGTGGCGATCGCCCTGCCCGAGGGGTACGTGGGCCTGGTCCATCCCCGATCGGGGCTCGCGGCCAGACTCGGCGTGACGGTGCTCAACGCGCCCGGTACGGTCGACGCCGGCTACCGGGGTGAGATCCTGGTCAACCTGATCAACCACGATCGGGCCGCGGCGGTGAGGATCGCCCGGGGTGACCGGATCGCGCAGCTGATCGTGCAGCGGGTGGAACGAGCGATCTTCCAGCCGGTGGCCGAGCTGCCCGCGTCCGGACGCGGGACCGGCGGGCACGGCTCCACCGGCGGGCACGCCGGCCTGGTACCGCCGCCGGCCACGGACGGCGCGAACGGAAAAGATGGCACCGTGAGTGCGAACAGCGGAGGTTGGACGCAGTGATCTTCTCCCGGAAGCGGGCCGCGGGACGGCACGCCCTTGACGAGCGGGCCACGAACCTGCCCGAGACCGAGGACGCCCCGTCGGTCCCGGCGGAGCCGGCGCGCGGGCCGTACGACGTCACCGAGGCCCCGGCCGAGGTGCAGCGGCTCGACCTGGGCAGCCTGCAGATCCCGGCGGTGCCCGAGGTCGAGGTGCGGGTGCAGGCCGACCAGCAGGGGGTGGTCCAGCAGGTCGTGCTGGTGCACGGCCAGAGTGCCCTGCAACTGGGTGTCTTCGCGGCTCCGCGGTCCGAGGGAATCTGGGACGAGGTACGTGAAGAGATCCGGCAGTCGCTGGTCGCCGACGGTGCCGCCGCGCAGGAGGCCACCGGCGAGTACGGCACCGAACTGCACGCCCGGGTACGCACCGAGGACGGCCTGACCGAGCTGCGGTTCGTCGGGATCGACGGCCCGCGCTGGATGGTTCGTGCGGTCTACCAGGGCGCGGCGGCCACCGATCCGTCCGCCGCGGGCCCGTTGGCCCGTTGCCTGGACGGACTGGTCGTCGACCGGGGGGTGGAGGCCAAGCCGGTGCGTGAGCCGCTCCCGCTGCGGCTGCCCCGGGAGGCGGGAGAGGCCGCGGCGGCCGGGCCCGCCGACGCCGCACCGACGCCCGGCAACCGCTGACCGGCCAGCAGCGGCCCCGCGCCGGTGCGGGTGCCCGGCCCGGCCGCAGGAGCGCTTCCGGTGCGCCGGAAACGACCTGTCCGGCGTACGCTGGCGGGTGCCGTCGCGGCAGTCGTCCGGCGGCGGTGGCTTCCGAGACCGGACAACCGGTGTGGAGAGGGTGACGCGGAGCACATGGCCACCGACGAGGGTCGGGGTTCGCTGCGGCGGATGTTGCGACGGCTGACCGCGAGCGAGGCCGAGATCGAGGCGCAGCAGCTGCAGCGGGAGAGTGCCCGCTGCGGCGCGATGCCGGTGTTGCAGTGCGGTCGGGGGCAGGTGGTGTCGGTCAGTGGCCGACTGCGTACCGTCGTCTACACCCCCCGGACGAACCTGCCGGCGCTGGAGGCGGATCTCTACGACGGCAGTGACGTCGTGACCCTGGTCTGGCTCGGGCGGCGGCACATCGTCGGCATCGAGCCGGGCCGGCACCTGACGGCCCGGGGGCGGGTCGCGGTGCGCGACGACCGCAAGGTGATCTACAACCCGTACTACGAGCTGGAGCCGTCGAAGTGAACCTGCGGGCGTTGCGGATGGACAGCGGGCGATGACGACCGGACAGCAGCCGGCGACCCAGCCGGAGACCGGGCCGGTGGACGAGGAGCGGCTGCCCACCGTCGCCGAGCAGATGGCCGACCAGCTCGGCGGTTGGCGAGGGCTTGCCGAGTCCAGCGTCCCGGTGGTGGTCTTCGTGATCGCCAACATCGTCACCGACCTGCGGCCAGCCGTGATCGCCTCGGTGGCGGTGGCGCTGCTGATCGGTGGGCTGCGGTTGGCTCAGCGCAGACCGGTGCGGCACGCGGTCAACGGGCTGTTCGGCATCGGGATCGGCGCCGCCATCGCCTGGCGTACCGGCGACGCGCGCGACTTCTACCTGCCGGGGATCCTCTACGGCATCGGCTACGGCCTGGCCCTGCTGCTGTCGGCGGTGATCCGGCAACCGCTGGTCGGCTGGATCTGGTCGGTGCTGGTGGCCAAGGGCAGCTCGCAGTGGCGCGACGACCCCCTGCTGGTGCGCACCTTCACCAGGCTGACCGTGCTGTGGGGCGTCGTCTGGCTGGCCAAGGTGGGCGTGCAGGCCGGCATCTACCTGGCGGCCCGCCGGTTCGACCAGCTCGGCGACGAGGCGGCCGCCGCCGACATGGAGACCGCCCTCGGGGTGGCGCGGCTGGCCCTGGGCTACCCGCCGTACGTGCTGCTGTTGCTGATCACGGTCTGGACGGTCCGGCGGGTGACCCGCGAGCACCGCACGGAGCCGCTGCCGAGCTGAGCGGCCCCGGCGGTCGGGGTGCCCGGGGCCCGGCGCGGTGGTCAGCGTGACTCGCGGGTGCGCTCGACGCTGTCCGGGCCGAGCACCACCGCCCGTACCGCGTCCTCCACCTCGGCGGTGCAGACGAAGACCAACTCGTCGCCGGCCTCGAGCGGGTCGTCCGGGCTGGGCACCAGGACGCGCTTGCCGCGCAGGATCGCCACCAGCGCGGCGTCCCGGGGCAGGGGCACCTCGCGCAGCGGGTGCCCGACGTAGGGCGCGGTCGGCGGCAGGGTGATCTCGACCAGGTTCGCCTCGCCCTGCCGGAACGTCATCAGCCGGACCAGGTCGCCGACGGTGACCGCCTCCTCGACCAGCGCGGCCATCACCCGGGGCTTGCTGACCGCCACGTCCACGCCCCACTGCTCGGTGAACAGCCACTCGTTCTCGGCCCGGTTGACCCGGGCGACCACCCGGGGCACCGCGAACTCGGTCTTGGCCAGCAGCGAGACCACCAGGTTCACCTTGTCGTCGCCGGTGGCCGCGACCACCACGTCGCAGCCGGCCAGCTCGGCCTCCTCCAGGCTGGCCAGCTCGCAGGCGTCGGCCAGCACCCATTCGGCGTCCGGCACCCGGGCCGGCCGGAGCATCCGGGGCTGCCGTTCGATGAGCATCACCTGGTGGCCGTTCTCGATCAGCTCCTGGGCGATGGAGCGGCCCACGTTGCCGGCGCCGGCGATAGCGACCCGCATGATCACTGACCCCCTTCCGGCGTCGCCGCCACGGATGTGACCGCCGCCACCATGTCGTCGGTGACCAGCATGAAGATCTGGTCACCCTCCTGCACCACGCTGGCCACCGTGGGCAGCGTGCCGATGCCGAAGCGGATCAGGTACGCCACCCGGGCGCCGGTCGCCTCCTCCAGCGCCCGCACCGGGCGGCCGATCCAGTCCTTGTGCACCGGCACCTCGACGATCGAGACGGTGCTCGTCGGGTCGCGGAAGATCTCCACGTTCCCTTCGGGCAGCAGGTGCCGCAGCATCCGGTCGGCCGTCCACCGGACGGTGGCCACGGTGGGGATGCCGAGTCGTTCGTAGACCTGCGCGCGGCGCTGGTCGTAGATGCGAGCCGCGACCCGGACCACACCGAAGGTCTCGCGGGCCAGCCGGGCCGAGATGATGTTGGAGTTGTCGCCGCTGGAGACGGCGGCGAAGGCGTCGGCCCGCTCGATGCCGGCCTGGCGCAACACGTCGCCGTCGAAGCCGGCCCCGGTGACCGTGACCCCGGCGAAGTCGGGCCGCAGCCGGCGGAAGGCGTCCGCGTCCTGGTCGATGACCGCCACCGAGTGTCCTCGGGCCTCCAGGTTGTGAGCCAGGGTCGAGCCGACCCGGCCACAACCCATGATCACGACATGCACGCTGCCTCCCACGGTGCCTACCGCTGCGCCTCGTCGCCTGCGAGCCTGCCACGTCCGGGCCGCGGCCGGGGACCGACGGTACTCCCGCCCCGGATACGCCCGTGACCGGCCACCCCACGTGCCCGTCGCCGGTGGCCGTACGCTTGGCCGTTGTGGCCCGATCCACCTCCCTGCTGAAGCGGCTGCTCGTCGGCCGGCCGTTCCGGTCCGACCGGCTCAAGCACACCCTCCTGCCGAAGCGCATCGCGCTGCCCGTCTTCGCCTCGGACGCGCTGTCGAGCGTGGCGTACGCGCCGGACGAGATCCTGCTGATGCTCTCCATCGCGGGCGCCTCGGCGTTCGTGTTCTCGCCGTGGGTCGCCCTCGGCGTGGTCGTGGTCATGCTGACCGTGGTGGCCAGCTACCGGCAGAACGTGCACGCGTACCCCTCGGGCGGCGGCGACTACGAGGTGGCGACGGTGAACCTCGGCCCGCGCGCCGGGGTGGGTGTGGCCAGTGCGCTGCTCGTCGACTACGTGCTGACCGTCGCGGTGTCGGTCTCGTCCGGGGTGGCAAACCTCGGCTCGGTGATCCCCTTCGTGGCGACCCACAAGGTGCTCATCGCGGTCTCCGCCGTGGTGCTGCTGACCGCGGTCAACCTGCGCGGGATCAAGGAGGCGGGCAGCGCGTTCGCCGTCCCGACGTACGGCTTCATGATCGTCATCATCGGCATGATCCTCACCGGGCTGGTCCGGGTCGTCGTGCTCGGCGAGGACCTGCGCGCCCCCAGCGCCGACCTGGTGATCGCCGCCGAGTGGCACGACACCACCGGCTGGGCGATGGCGTTCCTGCTGCTACGCAGCTTCTCCTCGGGCTGCGCCGCGCTGACCGGCGTGGAGGCGATCTCCAACGGAGTGCCGGCGTTCAAGGCGCCGAAGAGCCGCAACGCCGCCACCACCCTGCTGATGCTCGGCCTGGTCGCGGTGACCATGCTGGTCGGCATCGTCTGGCTGGCCCGGCTCACCGGGCTGCAGTTCGTCGAGGACCCCGCCCTGCAGATCGTCTCCGGCCCGGAGGGGTACGTGCAGAAGACGGTCACCGCGCAACTCGGTGAGACGATCTTCGGACCCGGGTCGGTGCTGCTGTTCCTGGTCGTCGGGGTGACCGCGACGATCCTGTTCGTGGCCGCCAACACGGCCTTCACCGGCTTTCCGGTGCTCGGCTCGATCCTCGCCCAGGACCGTTACCTGCCCCGCCAGCTGCACACCCGGGGTGACCGGCTCGCCTTCTCCAACGGGATCCTCTTCCTGGCCGGTTTCGCGATCCTGTTGATCATCGTCTTCCAGGCCGAGGTGACCAAGCTCATCCAGCTCTACATCGTGGGTGTCTTCGTCTCGTTCACCCTCTCCCAGGCCGGGATGATCCGGCACTGGAACCGGCTGCTGCGCACCGAGCGGGACCCGCAGGTGCGGCGTCGGATGCTCCGGTCCCGGGCGATCAACAGCTTCGGCATGGCGATGACCGCCACGGTGCTGGTGATCGTGCTGATCACCAAGTTCCTGCTCGGCGCCTGGATCGCCATCGTCGCGATGGGGCTGATCTACGTGTTGATGCTGGCCATCCGCCGACACTACGACCGGGTGGCCGTCGAACTCGCCCCCGACGACGGACGGCCGGTGCTGCCGGCCCGCAATCACGCGATCGTGCTGGTCAGCAAGCTGCACCAACCCACGTTGCGGGCGGTGGCGTACGCACAGGCCACCCGACCGGACACGCTCACCGCGGTGACCGTCAACGTCGACGACCACGACACCCGGCAGTTGCAGGCCGACTGGGACCGTCGCGGAGTGCCGATCCCGCTCACCGTGATCGACTCGCCGTACCGGGAGATCACCCGACCGATCCTGAACTACGTGGCCGGGGTCCGCCGGGAGTCGCCGCGCGACGTGGTCACGGTCTTCATCCCGGAGTACGTCGTGGGCCGCTGGTGGGAGAACCTGCTGCACAACCAGAGCGCGCTGCGGCTCAAGGGGCGGCTGCTGTTCGAGCCGGGCGTGATGGTGACGAGCGTGCCGTGGCAGCTCGCCTCGACGGCCGGCAAGGACCTCGAGCGGATGGACGCCACGCTCGGCCGTGGGCCGGTGCGTGGGCCTCGGGTGGCGCCACGCGCCACCCTGCCGCCGCCTGCCGAGCGCGAGCCGTCGGACGGGGAGGCCCGGTGAGCGGGCTGGAGGAGGCCGAGCGGGTCGAGTTGACCGTGGCGGCCGTCGCTCCCGGAGGGCACTGCGTGGCCCGGGTGGACGGCCAGGTGGTCTTCGTCCGGCACGCCCTGCCGGGTGAACGGGTGCTGGCCGAGGTGACCGAGGTGCACCGGGGTTTCGTCCGGGCCGACGCGGTCACCGTGCTGGAGGCGGCACCGGACCGGGTGGACCCGCCCTGCCCGTACGCCCGACCGGGTCGTTGTGGCGGCTGCGACCTCCAACATGTCGCCCCGGACGCGCAGCTGCGCTGGAAGGCGGCGGTGGTCCGGGAGCAGCTCGTCCGCCTCGGTGGGCTGGACGAGGCCGACTGCGACGCACTGGACCTGCGGGTGGCGGCGCTGCCTGGTGGTCCGCTCGGTTGGCGTTCCCGGGTCCGGTACGCGGTGGACGCGGCGGGTCGCGCCGGGCTGCTCAAGCACCGCTCCCACGAGGTGGTGCCGGTCGACCGCTGCCTGATCGCCCATCCGGCGATCCAGCAGCTGCCGGTGCTCACCTCCAGCGGGGCGAGCTGGCCGGACGCCGAGGCGGTGGAGACCGTCGCCACCACCGGCGGGGACGTGGCGGTGACCGCAGTGGCGGCCGGGGCCGGTCGGCGGGTCAGCGGCCCGGACCGGGTCCGGGAGCGGGCCGCCGGCCGCGACTGGGTACTGCCCGCCTCGTCGTTCTGGCAGGTGCACCCCGCCGCCGCGGACACCCTCGTCGACGCGGTGCTGGAGCTGGCCGACCCCCGGCCGGGGGAGCGGGCCTGGGATCTCTACGGTGGCGCCGGTCTGTTCGCTGCCGCGTTGGCCCCCCGGGTCGGCGAGACCGGGCGGGTCACCCTGGTCGAGGCGGCCGGTGACGGCGTCGCGGCGGCCCGGGAGAACCTGCGTGACCTGACCGCCGTCGAGGTGGTGGCGGCCCGGGTGGAGATCGCCCTGGCCCGTCGCCGGGTCACCGGGCCGGTCGACGTGGTGGTGCTCGACCCGCCCCGGACCGGTGCCGGGGCGCGGGTGGTACGCGACATGCTGGCCGCCCGGCCGCGGGCGGTGACCTACGTCGCCTGTGATCCGGCGGCGTTCGCGCGGGATCTGCGGGTCTTCACCGAGCTGGGGTGGCGGTTGGCGGCGTTGCGCGGGTACGACCTGTTCCCGATGACCCGGCACGTGGAACTGGTCGGGCTGCTGGTGCCGGCCTGACCGGCCCGGCCTGCGCCGGGTCGGGCTGCCACGGACCGCCGGGCAGCGGGGTCGCCACGCCGGCTACGGGTGCGGGGCTGACCAGGTGCTCAGGACCGGTGGCCGCCGCGCCGGGGCTGCGAGGTGGGCGAGGGCCGATAGACTCTGCGGTCATGAGTGTTGAAGAGGACACGGCCAACCACGGCCGGCTGCTGGCCACGGTGCACGGTCCCCAGGACGTCAAGCGGATGTCCGCCACCGAACTGGACATCCTCGCCGCCGAGATCCGCGACTTCCTGATCGCCAAGGTGTCGCGCACCGGTGGGCACATCGGGCCCAACCTGGGCGTGGTGGAACTCACCCTGGCCCTGCACCGGGTCTTCGACTCTCCCCGGGACCGGCTGCTGTTCGACACCGGCCACCAGGCGTACGTGCACAAGATCGTCACCGGCCGGCAGGGTGGGTTCGACCAGCTGCGCCAGCGTGGCGGGCTCTCCGGCTACCCCAACCAGGCCGAGAGCGAGCACGACCTCATCGAGAACTCGCACGCCTCGACCGCCCTGTCCTACGCCGACGGGCTGGCCAAGGCGTACGCGCTGCGTGGCGAGTCGCGCAGCGTCGTCGCCGTGGTGGGCGACGGGGCGTTGACCGGCGGCATGTGCTGGGAGGCGCTCAACAACATCGCCGCCACCGACAACCCGTTGGTCATCGTGGTCAACGACAACGGCCGCTCGTACGCGCCGACGATCGGTGGTCTGGCGCATCACCTCTCGACGCTGCGGCTCAACCCCGGCTACGAGAAGGTGCTGGACGCCGTCAAGGACGCCCTCGGCTCGACCCCGCTGGTCGGCAAGCCGATGTACGAGGTGCTGCACGCGGTCAAGAAGGGCATCAAGGACGCGGTCGCCCCGCAGGCGATGTTCGAGGATCTCGGCATCAAGTACGTCGGGCCGGTCGACGGGCATGACATCACCGCCGTCGAGACGGCCCTGCGGGCGGCGAAGAACTTCGGCGGTCCGGTGATCGTGCACGCGGTGACCCGCAAGGGCTACGGCTACCGCCCCGCCGAGGAGGACGAGGCGGACTGCTTCCACAGCCCCGGCGCCTTCGACATCACCGATGGCAAGGCCACCGCCGCGCCGTCGGTGAAGTGGACCCACGTCTTCGCCGACGAGCTGGTGGCGATCGCCGACGAGCGGCCCGACGTGGTGGGCATCACCGCGGCGATGGCCGAGCCGACCGGCATCGCGAAGCTGGCCCGCAAGTACCCGGAGCGCACCTACGACGTGGGCATCGCCGAGCAGCACGCCGCCACGTCGGCGGCGGGCCTGGCGCTCGGTGGCCTGCACCCGGTGGTGGCGGTCTACGCGACCTTCCTCAACCGGGCGTTCGACCAGGTCCTGCTGGACGTGGCGATGCACAAGCTGCCGGTCACCTTCGTGCTGGACCGGGCCGGGATCACCGGGCCCGACGGGCCGAGCCACTACGGCATCTGGGACATGTCGGTCTTCGGGGCGGTGCCGGGTCTGCGGATCGCGGCCCCCCGGGATGCCGCCACGCTGCGTGAGGAGCTGCGTGAGGCGGTCGCCGTCGACGACGGCCCGACGATCGTCCGCTTCCCGACCGGCGCGGTCGCCGCCGATCTGCCCGCGCTGCGGCGGGTCGGTCCGGTCGACGTGCTGGCGGAGTCGGCGCGTACCGACGTGCTGCTGGTCGCGGTGGGTGCCTTCGGTCAGCTTGGCGTGGACGTCGCCGCCCGGGTCGCCGAGCAGGGCTACGGGGTGACCGTGGTCGACCCACGCTGGGTCCGTCCGGTCCCGACGGAGCTGGTCGAGCTGGCCAGCGAGCACCGGCTGGTGGTGACCGTCGAGGACGGTGTCCGCTCCGGCGGGGTGGGCGACGCGCTCGCCCAGGCCATGCGCGACGCCGATGTCCGGGTGCCGCTGCGGGACCTGGGCGTATCGGCCGGCTGGCATCCGCACGGCTCGCGCGGCCAGCTCCTGACCGACCTCGGCCTGACCGCTCAGGACGTGGCCCGCGACGTGACCGGCTGGATCTCCCGCCTCGACACCGAACCGGTCGACCCGCGTCACCTGACCGCCAACCCCACCCCCAACTGACCGCGCCGGGCCCCGCCCGGATACCTCGCGCCGTTGATCATGAAGTTGTTGTCACCTTGTCGGCATCGCGCGACAACACCTTCATGATCAACCCGGGTGGCCGGGTGGCCGGGTGGCCGGGTGGCCGGGTGGCCGGGTGGCCGGGTGGCCGGGTGGCCGGGTGGCCGGGTGGCCGGGTGGCCGGGTGGCCGGGTGGCCGGGTGGCCGGGTGGGGCTAGCGGCGGGGGGAGCCGGCGGAGCGGTAGTGGGTTTTGTCGGCGGCGGCGAGGCTGAAGGTCTCGCGGCGCTCGGGGAGGCGAGCCACCACCAGGCCGGGGCGGTCGACCAGGCGGATCGTGTTGGGGGGCACCGAGAGCGCGGTGTCCTTGGTGGCGCGCCAGCTCAGCACGACCAGCGGCTGATCCGGCACCGGCAGCTCGTAGACCTGCAACGGGTTCGTGCGGTCGGCGGGGGAGAGCACCACCGCGCCGTCGTCGGCGGGCCGGTACACCACCGCGCTCATCGTGCCCTCGGCACTCTCCCAGGTGAGCTGCTCCAACTCGGCCGGCTCGCCCCCGTCGAGCGACAACTCGCCGAGCGTACGCACGGCGAGTTTCGCCATCGGCCAGGACGCCGGCACCGACTGCGGGACGTCCCGGTCGCCGACCCGTCGGTCGATGCTGCCGAAGGGGCCGTCCTCGCCGGCCAACAGGCAGGTGTCGAGGCCGGTCAGGGCGCGCCGGCCGGAGCCGCTCTCGTCGCGGACCAGCGGATATCGCGGGGCGGTGATGCCGGTGCCGAGGTCGAGCAGCCGGTCGGTGGCCCGACCCCGAGGCAACGACTCGGTGGACCGCAGGGTGGCGGTGACCGTCACCGCGCGACACCGGGGCACCTCGACGGGGCTGGTCAGGCCGTCGCGGTCGGAGACGATGGGACCGTTCGGCCCGACCAGCCGCCGGACGCGTTCGGAGGTCAGGTAGCGCCGCCCGCCGGCGGACTGGACCGGCAACACGTCGGAGTAGACCAGGTAGCCGGGGTCGGTGTACTCGGTGGCGTGACTGACCGTGTACCGGTCGCCGTCGCCGGTGAGCTGGAGCAGCCAGGACGCGGCCTCGCCGGGCACCGAGGCGGCGACCAGGGCCAGCGGACGGCCGTCCACCTCACCGGAGAAGAGAATGCCGGAGGAGGGTACGTGCACCCGGTCGTCCACGGGCGAGCGCCAGCCGCGTACCGCCTCGGTGACGGCGGCGGTCGCCGCGGTGTCCTCGGCCAGTGAGCCGCGTGGCGGCCACACCGTCAGGGCGCCGTCCATGCTGTCGTAGCCGACCCGCAGGTCCCGTGCCTGATGGTCGGCGACCGGCCCGCAGGCGGTGACCGCGATCAGCAGGGTGGACAGGCCGGTGGCGGTCAAGCCGCGCCAACGGGCTGGAGCCACCTGTCACGCCCCCGATCGGATCGCGTCGTCGTGTCGGAGGGCAATAGTACGAGATGTCCCGCCGATGCTTCGGGCCACCGTACGCTGCGTCGCGCGGTCACCACACCGGCCACAGGGGACACCGCGTCTGACTTGGGGCACTTACCCCACTCGGGTAGACTCCGCCGACTGTGACGCCTGCCGAGACCCGCGCCGCCGCGCTGCCGAGATCCGCCGACGTCGCCGACTCTCCGTCCGAAGTTGTCACCGTGGGTGACGGGGTGCGCAACGACGCCGATGCGGCCACCGCGCGCGCACCGGGTGCCGCACCCAGCGTCGAGCCGGCCACGGTCCAGGCCGTGGCGATCGACGCCACCGAGGCACCCGCCACCGGGGGCGGGGCGGACCGGCAACCGCCGGAGACCGCGCCAACCGACGGTACGCGGGGTGCCGACGGCGTCGACGCCGCTCCGGACCGCCGACGCCGGTTCCGGTGGACTCCCCGGCGACGGGACCTCGCCGTCTTCGGCGGATTCCTGGTGACCGCGCTCTGGGTGACCAGCCAGATCTGGATGGACCCGGCCGGGCGGGTGGCCTCGCTCTACAGCAGCGACCCGGCCCAGGTGCAGTTCTTCCTCGCCCACTCGGTACGAGTGGTCCTGCACGGTGAGTTCCCCTTCTTCACCGAGCAGTTCAACTACCCCGACGGGGTCAACCTGATGGCCAACACGGCCATCCTCGCCCTGGGCATCCCGATGGTGCCGGTGACCCTGCTGTTCGGACCGGCCGTGACCTTCGTGCTGCTGGTGACGCTCGGTCTGGCCGGGACCGCCTCGGCCTGGTACTTCGTGCTGTCCCGGCACGTGGTGAGCAACAGGTTCGCCGCGGTGGTGGGCGGCTGGTTCTGTGGCTTCTCACCGGCGATGCTGTCGCACGCCAGCTGGCATCCGAACATCATCAGTCAGTTCCTGCTGCCGTTCATCGTGTGGCGGGTCATGGTGATCACGAGGTCGACCCGACCGTACCGGGACGGCGCGCTGCTGGCCCTGCTGGTCACCGTGCAGGCGTTCATCAACGAGGAGATCCTGCTCTTCACCGCGATGGGCTGCGGGGTCTTCCTGATCGCGGTGCTCGTCCAGCGGCCCGGGCTCTGGTCGGCGGCCTGGCGGCCGTTGGCCAAGGCGCTGGCCACCTGCACGGTGATCGCCGGCTCGCTGCTGGCGTACCCGCTGTACATCCAGTTCGCCGGCCCGATGGCGTACCACGGGCTCAGTGACGCCGTGCGTGACTACGGCAACGACATCGCCGCCTACTTCGCCCCCGGTTCACCCACCATCGGCGGCAACCAGCGGGCGAACGTCAACCTCGCGCCGAACTACTCGGAGGAGAACGCGTTCTTCGGGTGGAGTCTGGCGCTGATCGCCGTCGGGATCGTGCTCTGGCTCCGGCGGGAGGTGCTGGTCCGGGCGCTCGCCGCGACCGCCGCGTGCTACGCCATCCTCTCCCTCGGCGAGCGGATCAGCTGGTGGGACCGGGAACTGGTCGTCGGTCCGTGGGAGTGGCTGGTCCGGTTGCCGCTGCTCGACGCGGTGGTGCCGACCCGGTTCGGCATGATCACCAGCGTGGTGGTGGCGATCCTGCTGGCCCTGGCCATCGAGCGGACCAGCACGCTGTCCATGGACCGACGGACCGTGCGTACGCTCACCGCCGCCGGTCTGGTGCTCGCGTTGCTGCCGATCACCCCCATGCCGCTGCCGATGACGTCCCGACCGCCGGTGCCGGATTTCATCACCTCCGACCGGTGGCGCGCCTACGTCGCGCCGGACCAGACCCTGGTGCCGATCCCGGTGCCGAGCATGGGCAACACCCACGGCATGCGCTGGGCCGCCGCCACCAACCTCGACTTCAAGATCCCCGGTGGCTACTTCCTCGCCCCCCGCAACGGCAACACCGGCGACCCCGGTCGCTTCGGTGGCCGACCCAGTGGCATCGGGAAGCTGCTGGAGGAGGTGGCCTCCACCGGCCGGACCCCTGAGCTGAACGACCGCCAGCGGCGCCGGTCCCTGGACGAGCTGAGGTACTGGCGGGCGGCGATCCTGGTGCTGCCGGTCCGGCAGCCGCACTCGGAGTCACTGCGGCAGACCGTCGAGCAACTGGTCGGGCCGGCCCGGCTCGAACTGGACGTCTGGGTGTGGGACGTACGCTCGCTCACCGACCCCCGGGCCTGATGTCGGTCGGTACGCTCGACCGGGAGGCGCCGGCCCGCCCCCGTCGCCGTTGGTGGCTCCGCCCGGGTACCCCTGACCTGGCGGTGGTGGTCGGCTACCTGGCGCTGGCCGGCTGGCTGACCAGTCGGCAGTGGGGCCGACCGGACCGGCTCTTCCACCAGGCCGGCGACCAGATCCTCTTCGAGTGGATGCTGGCTCACGCCGCCCGGGTCGTGTCCGGCCGCGCACATCCACTGTGGAGTGAAGCGCTCAACGCGCCCGACGGGGTGAACCTGATGGCCAACACCTCGGTGCTCGGCCTCGGCGTCCCGCTGGCCCCGGTCACCCTGCTGTTCGGCTCGCAGGCGGCGTTCGGGGTGGCGGTGGTCGGGTGCCTGGCCGGCACGGCCACCGCCTGGTACGTACTGCTGCGCCGCCGGTTGGTCGAATCCCGGCTGGCCGCCGCGGTCGGTGGGCTGGTCTGCGGTTTCGCGCCGGGCATGGTCGCGCAGGCCGGATCGCACCTGCACATGGCCGCCCAGTTCCTGGTGCCGGTGATCCTGGCACTGGTGTTCACCCCCGACCCCGCCGGTGCGAACGCGTCCTCGTCGGCCGCCTGGTCGCGGGTGTGGCGCCCCGGGGTGCTGCTCGGTCTGGTCGTGACCTACCAGGTATTCCTCGGCGAGGAGGTGCTGCTCCTGGTGGCGCTCGCCGCCGGCGTCCTCGTCGTCGGATACGCGTTGGCCGACCGGGCCGCCGCACGTCGGCTCGCCCCGGCCACGGCCGGCCGGATCGCGGTCGGCGCGGTGGTGGCGGCGGCGCTGCTGGCCTACCCGCTGTGGTTCCAGTTCTTCGGCCCCGGCCACTACCGGGGGATGCCGTTCCACGCGTACGGCTTCCAGCTGGACGCCGCGTCGTTCACCGCCACCGCCCGGCAGACCGTCTTCGGTGACCACCGCCTGCCGGCTCTGCTGGCACCCAACGCCACCGAGGAGAACTCCTTCTTCGGGCCGGGTCTGCTGGTGCTGGCCCTGGTCGTGACGGTGTGGCTGTGGCATCGCCCGCTGGTCCGGGCGCTGGCCGGCTGCGCAGTGGTGTTCGCCCTGCTCTCCCTCGGCCCCCGGATACGCCTCGACGGCGCGTTGACCGACCTGCCCGGCCCGTACCGGCTGATCGCCGAGCTGCCCCTGCTCGACCACGTGGTGCCGGCCCGGTTCGCGCTGGTCTGTGTGCCGGTGCTGGGTATCCTGCTGGCCCTCTCGGTGGACCGGGTGCGACGGCAGGCGATAAGCGCCGCGACGCGACGGGACGCGGTGCCGGTGCGGCTGCTCTGGGCCGGCGCGGTGGCCGCCGCGTTGCTGCCGCTGACCCCGACCCCGATCCGTACGGTCCCGGGCTGGCAGGTGCCGGCGTTCGTGGCGGAGGGCGCCTGGCGGGCCTACGTGCCGGCGGGGCGGACCGTGGTGGCCGTGCCACCGGTGACCAACGCGGGCCAGAGCCCGGCCATGCTCTGGTCCGCCCGCACCGACCTGGCCTTCACCGCACCGGGTGGATTCTTCATCGGCCCCCGTTCGCCGGACGATCCGGCGGCCCGGTGGGGCGCCCCGGACCGGCCCACGTCGCTGTTGCTGCGCCGGGTGGCCGACACCGGTGAGGTGCCGCCGATCAGCGACACCGACCGCCGGCAGGCGGTGGTCGATCTGAGGCACTGGCGGGCGGCCGTGGTGGTCCAGGGTGGGCTGCACCACGGTGACCCGGTGCGCCGGACGATGGAGGCGCTGCTCGGCCCGGCCCGGGAGATCGACGGTGCCCTCGTCTGGGATGTCCGACCTCTCGTGGGCTGACGCGTCCGCCGGAGGCCGCGGCGGCAGGTGGCACACTCGTCGGGGTGAACGACGTGGCCGCATCGCCGGCGGAGGGCGAGCTGGAGAGTGTCAGTCTGGTGGAGCTGGCCGTCGCCCGGCTGACCCGGGAGATCCTCAGCGGCCGGAGTGATCCCGGTGAACGGCTGGTGGAGGAGCAACTGACCCGGCGGCTCGGGATCAGCCGGGCGCCGCTGCGCGAGGCGTTGCGGCTGCTGGCGCAGCGGGGTCTGGTCGAGCACGTCCCACGCCGTGGGGTCCGGGTCGCCACCCTGTCCGATCGTGACGTGCGGGAGCTGTACGAGCTGCGTGACGTGCTGGAACGCTTCGCGGTGCGGTCGGCGATCCCGGTGCGTCGGGACACTGACCTGGCCGGACTGCGGGCGGCGCTGGACCAGATGCGGGGGGCGACCCGGGACGGCGATCGGCTGGCGGTCGCCGAGTCGCACCGGGCGTTCCACGTCGCGCTGGTGGCGCTGGCCGGCAATCGGCAGCTCTCCGCCGTGTACGACTCGATTCTGGTGAAGTTGCAGCTGTACATGGCGATCAACCTGCGCCGCGAGGCGGAGGTGGCGCAGCCGCAGGACGGCGTCCACCGGCACGAGCGGCTCTTCGAGGCGGTCGCCGCCGGTGACCCGGAGCTGGTGCTCGCCGTGCTGTCCGAGCACGGGGCGCGCTCGTATCTCGGCTAGCCGCACCGGCCGGCCGTCACGGCGTCGTTACCTGGCGCGCGCCCCCTGGAAACACAACTGTCGACAATCGACTGTATGCCAGAGCGGATCGGATCGATCTCGGAGCTGCGGTCGGCGTACCGCCACGGCGGCCTGACCCCCACCGAACTGGCGGAACAGGTCCTGGCCGGGCTGTCCGGAGCGGACGGCGGGCCGGTCTGGATCACCACTGTGCCGGCCGGCCAGCTCCTCGCCCGCGCCGAGCGGCTGGCCGCCACCGCCGACCCCGCGACCCTGCCGCTGTACGGGATACCGTTCGCGGTCAAGGACAACATCGACGTCGCCGGCATGACCACCACCGCCGGCTGCCCCGACTTCGGGTACTCCGCCGTCGAGGACGCGCCCGTGGTGCGCCGGCTGCTCGACGCCGGTGCCCTGCTCGTCGGCAAGACCAACCTCGACCAGTTCGCCACCGGCCTGACCGGGTCGCGTTCGCCGTACGGCAGCTGCGCGAGCGTCTTCGGTGGCGGGTTGATCTCCGGCGGTTCCAGCTCCGGCTCGGCCGTGGCGGTCGCCGCCGGCCAGGTCAGCTTCGCCCTGGGCACGGACACGGCCGGCTCCGGCCGGGTACCGGCGGCGCTGAACGGCATCGTCGGCCTCAAGCCCACCCGGGGCCTGCTCAGCACCGCCGGAGTGGTGCCCGCCTGCCGCTCGCTCGACTGCGTCTCGGTCTTCGCCACCGACGTCGCGGACGCGGTGGACGTGCTGCACGCCGCGCGTGGCGTCTCGGCGGCCGACCCGTGGGGGCGTCCGCTACCGGCGGAGCGGGTGGTGGCCCGCATGCCGGGCACGCTACGCCTCGGCGTGCCCCGGGCAGAAGACCTGGAGTTCTTCGGCGACGCCGGACAGGCGGTCCGGTTCGCCGCGGGCGTGCAGGCGCTACGGGGTCTGGTCGGCCAGGTCGGGTCGGTGCCGTTGCAGAGTTTCCTGGAGGCGGGCGAGCTGCTCTACCAGGGACCGTGGGTGGCCGAACGGCTCGCCGGGCTGGACGGCTTCCTGCGGGAACACCCCGAGGCGGTCCTGCCGGTGACCCGCGGCGTGCTGGAGACCGGCCGGCGTTACGACGCGATCGACGTCTTCCGGGGGCAGCACCGGTTGCGCGAGTTGCGGGCCCAGGTCGACCAGCTGTGGCACGAGGTCGACGTGCTGGTGGTGCCCACCGTCGGCACGACCTTCACGCTCGCCGAGGTCGCCGAGGACCCGATCGGCCGTAACACGGCGCTCGGCCGCTACACCCAGTTCGCCAACCTGCTCGACCTGGCGGCGGTGACCGTGCCCAACGGGTTCACCGCGGCGGGCCGGCCGGCGAGCCTGACCCTGCTCGGTCCCGCGTTCAGCGACACCACCATGGCCCGACTCGCCGCCGCCTTCACCACCGCCACCCGAACCGTCCCCGAGACCACCGCCCCCGCCGCCGCGCCGCCCGGGTCGGCGCAGACGCTGATCGCCGTCGTCGGCCGGCACCTGGCCGGCGAGTCCCGCAACGCGGAACTGACCGAGCGGGGCGCCACTCTCGCCGGTGCCGCCCGCACCGCGCCGCGTTACCGGCTCTACCGCCTGGAGACGGCCGACGGCGCGGGACTGCCCGGCCTGGTCCGGGTCGCCGAGGCCGACCCCGACGGCCACCCGATCGAGGTCGAGCTGTGGCGGCTGCCGGTGGCCGCCGTCGGCGAGGTGCTGGCCGGGGTGCCGGCCCCGCTGTCGCTGGGCTGGGTGCGGCTGCACGACGGGCGGGAGGTGCTCGGTTTCCTCTGCGAGGCGTACGCGGTCGATTCGGGAGCCGAGGACATCAGCGCCGCCGGCGGGTGGCGGGCCTACCGCCGGGCCGCGGCGCAGCGGAGTTGACAACCGGAGGAGGAGAGGATGGGCAGCATCGGGCCGGTTACGGCGAACCCCTACCCGTGGCCGTACGACGGCACGGCCGACACCGCGCGTACCGCACTGCTCTGCATCGACTGGCAGACCGACTTCTGCGGCCCGGGAGGCTACGTCGACGCGATGGGCTACGACATCGGCCTCACCCGGGCGGGGCTGCCGGCCACCGCCCGGCTGCTGGAGCACGCCCGGTCGCTCGGCATGCTCGTGGTGCACACCCGGGAGGGCCACGACCCCGACCTGTCCGACCTGCCGGCGAACAAGCGCTGGCGGTCGGCGCAGATCGGCGCCGAGATCGGCGCGGCGGGCCCCTGCGGACGGATCCTGGTCAAGGGTGAGCCCGGCTGGGAGATCGTGCCCGAGGTCGCCCCGGCGCCCGGCGAGGTGGTCGTCGACAAGCCCGGCAAGGGCGCCTTCTACGCCACGAACCTCGACCTGGTGCTGCGTACCCGGGGGATCACCCACCTGATCCTCACCGGCATCACCACCGACGTCTGCGTGCACACCACGATGCGCGAGGCGAACGACCGGGGCTACGAGTGCCTGATCCTCGCCGACTGCACCGGGGCCACCGACAAGGACAACCACGACGCCGCGCTGCACATGGTGACCATGCAGGGCGGCGTGTTCGGCTGCGTCGCCACCTCCGACGCCGTCATCGCCGCCACGACCAGATGAGGTGAGCCATGTTGACAGTTGCCGCGGCGCGGCCCTTCCCGTACACCTTCGACCCCGCGACCACCGCGCTGCTCGTCATCGACATGCAGCGCGACTTCCTGGAGCCCGGCGGCTTCGGCGAGAGCCTGGGCAACGACGTCGGTCAGCTACGGCGGACCATCGCGCCGCTGACGACGCTGCTGGCCGCCGCCCGTGCCGCCGGACTGACCATCGTGCACACCCGGGAGGGGCACCTGCCCGACCTCTCCGACTGCCCACCGGCCAAGCTCAACCGGGGCCTGCCGAGCAAGCGGATCGGCGACCCCGGGCCCAAGGGCCGGATCCTCGTGCGGGGTGAGTACGGCCACGACATCGTCGACGAACTGGCGCCGCTGCCCGGCGAGCCGGTGATCGACAAACCGGGCAAGGGCGCCTTCCACGCCACCGGGCTGGACGCCCTGCTCGCCGAGCGGACCATCCACAGCCTCCTGGTCACCGGCGTGACGACCGAGGTGTGCGTGCACACCACGGTCCGGGAGGCCAACGACCGTGGGTACGAGTGTCTCGTGCTCGCCGACTGCGTCGGGTCCTACTTCCCCGAGTTCCATCGGGTGGGGCTCGACATGATCGCCGCCCAGGGCGGCATCTTCGGGTGGGTCGCCGACTCGACGGACGTGCTCGCCGTGCTGCCCACCACCCCCGTGTTGCAATCCTCCTCCTGACCGGGAGCAGCCATGGTCCCCACCAGACCCTCCGTCGTGTCGCTGCCGTACTGGGTGCGCGGCGACACCAACGCGTTCTTCGGTTTCGGCGTCAACGTCCTGGTCAACGTGCTCACCCTGACCGGGCTCTGCCTCTTCGTGGTGAACCTGCCCGAGCGGGAGGTGTTCGGCACGATCCTGCCGGCCCTCGGCATCGCCCTGGTCGCGGGCAACATCTACTACACGCACCTGGCCCGTCGGCTGGCCCGGCGGGAGAACCGCTCCGACGTGACAGCCCTGCCGTACGGGCCGAGCGTGCCGCACATGTTCATCGTCATCTTCGTCATCATGCTGCCCATCTACCTCAGCACCGGTGACCCGGTGCGCGCCTGGGAGGCCGGGCTGGCCTGGGCCTTCATCATCGGCGTGATCGTGCTGATCGGCGCGTTCGTCGGCCCGTACATCCGTCGCTACACACCACGCGCGGCGCTGCTCGGCACCCTCGCCGGCATCTCCATCACCTTCATCTCGATGAACCCGGCCGGCCAGATGTGGCGGATGGCCTGGATCGCCCTGCCGGTGCTGGCCCTGCTGCTGATCGGCCTGCTGACCGACGTGAAACTGCCGTTCAACTTCCCGATCGGGCTGGCCGCCCTGCTGCTCGGTACGGCGATCGGCTGGCTCGGCGGGGCGATGTCGGTGCCGGACGTCACCGCGGCGGCCCGGGACATCGCGTTCGCCTTCCCCACCTTCCAGCTCGACCTGCTGCTGCGTGGGCTCTCCGACATGGCGCCGCTGCTGGCGACCGCGATCCCGCTCGGGGTCTACAACTTCACCGAGGCGATGACGAACGTGGAGAGCGCGGCCACCGCCGGGGACAACTACAACCTGCGCAGTGTGCTGCTCGCCGACGGGGCCGGCGCGGTCATCGGCTCCGCCCTCGGCTCGCCGTTCCCCCCGGCGGTCTACGTCGGCCATCCGGGCTGGAAGGCCGCCGGTGGGCGTACCGGCTACTCGATGGCGACCGGGATCGTCATCGCGCTGCTCTGCTTCCTCGGGATGTTCTCCCTGCTCGGTGCGATCTTCCCGACCGCCGCGATCGTGCCGATCCTGCTCTACATCGGGCTGCTGATCGGCGCCCAGGCGTTCCAGGCGACGCCCCGGGCACACGCCGCGGCCGTGGTGGCGGCCCTGATACCCAACATCGCGGCGTGGGCGACCGGGCAGATGAACAACGCCCTGGCGGCGGCCGGCACCACCGCCGCCGAGGTCGGCGACGAGGCGTTGGCCGGTGCCGGAGTGGTCTACGACGGCCTGCGCATCCTCGGCGAGGGCGCGATCCTCGCCGGTCTGGTGCTCGGCGCGATCGTCGCCTTCATCATCGACAAACGTTTCGTCCAGGCGGCCATCTTCGCCGCGTCGGGCGCGGTGCTCGCCTTCATCGGCCTGATCCACGGCGAGGAGGTGCAGTGGAACGCCAACGGCCAGGTGGCGCTCGGCTACCTCTTCGTCGCGGTGATCTGCGCGATCTTCGCGCTCGGCAAGCATCCGCCTCGGGTGCCCGAGCCGGAGGAGGCCGAACTGGACCGCCTGCACGGCGGGGACACCCCGGCACCCGCGACTCCCGCCGTCACCGGCCCGGCGGTGGCCACCGGCGCGCCGGCCGGCGGCGAGAAGCGCGAGCCGGCGGTGAACAACTGAGCTCCGGCCGGGCGGCGGTGCGGCCCGCACCAGCCCGCCGCCGCCCGGCCGGGTGCGACCACCCCACGTCCCACCCGCCGTCAGAAAGGACCCTCGCCGGATGGAGATCGACCGGACGGACGTGGTCGCCGAGGTGACGGCCGCCTTCGCCGGCTACGAGCGGGCGCTGGTGGCCGGCGACGTGGACCGGATCTGCGGATACTTCTGGGACTCCGGGGCCACCGTGCGCTTCGGCCTCGCCGACCACCAGTACGGGCTCGACGAGCAGCGCAAGTGGCGGGCCGCCCAACCTCCGCTGCCGCCGGGCCGCCGACTGGTCGACACGGTGGTCACCGCCTTCGGCGCGGACCTCGCGGTCGTCACGACCCGGTTCGGGTACGCCGGCGGCGCCACCACCGGCCGGCAGACCCAGACCTGGGTACGTCTACCGGAGGGCTGGCGCATCGTCACCGCCCACGTCTCCGAGCCGCTGCCGTCCGACCCGGGATGAGTACCTGTCAGACCCGGTCGCGTACGTCCCAGAGCCAGACGTCGTCGACCCGTTGCGGGGCGCCGAGCAGCGCGGTCAGCAGTTCCCGCAGCACCGGCTCGCGGGGATGCGCGCCGAGCACCACCACCGACGCCCGCCAGAAGCGCAGGTCCGCCACCGCCTGCCGGCGGTTCTCGTCGCTGATCTCGGGCAGCGCGCCAGCGTCCATGGTCTGGTAGATCAGGGTGCTGGTGGGCCGGTTCGGCGCGCCGAAGACACCCTCGCCGTCCTCGTTCGGGCCGATGAAGTAGCCGGCCGGGATCGGGAACTCGTGCCCGGTCAGCGCGCTCCACCGCAGCGTGGACAGGCCGTGCACGTTGCTGGGGATGGGCACCGGCACCAGTGTGCGACCGTCCGGCACGTACGGTCGCCAGGCCCCCGAGGTGATGAAGGTCGGCGGCGCGTCGATCGGCTCGGCCGGCAGCGGACGGGGCAGCAGCGGCAGCAGGGCGAGGGTGATCGCGGTGTACCCGACGACGTGCTGCCAGCGCAGTCGCCGCCGGTCGGTGGCCACGGACTGCGGGGCCCGGGGAGCCGGCACCGGTGACCGGTGGCTGCGGGCCACCGCGTCCCAGGCCAACGCCAGCAGCACGCCGAGCGCGGCGGTGGTCACCAGGGTCAGCCGGGTCGGCATCATCATCTCGACCAGTGGCAGGTCCGCCGGGATGTACGACCACGGGCCGGCGATCCCGGTCAGCTCGCCGTTGAACCGGATCTCCGGGCCGAGCGCGGCGACCGAGAAGACCACCACCAGCACGGCCAGGATCCGGGCCACCAACGAGCGGCGGACCAGCAGGACCAGGGCCACCACCGACAGCAGCACCAGCGGCCAGCCGAACCAGGTGTTCTGCTCGGTCATGCCGATGGTCGCCTCCACCGCCTCGTCACCGGCGATGGTGTCGCGGGGGAAAGTGACGAAGGCGACGATGTCCTCGCCCCAACTGTGGAACACCCCGCCCTGCAGCCCCCGGTAGGACTGCGGCCCGTTGAACTGGAACCAGATCGGGTAGGCGGTCAGCAGCAGCGCCACCGCACCGCCGAGGCCCAGCCCGGCCGCGAACGTGCCGGCCCGCGCCCACGCCACGCGCGGACGCATCGCCGCGTACGCGATCACGACGACCAGGCAGGCCAGCGCCGTGAGCAGCAGCATCTCCTCGTTGATGAAGATCTGGTACGCGACCAGCAGCCCCAGCACCAGCCCGTTGCGCCGCCACCGGCCCGGCTCGACCAGCCGGAACACCCGTACCACGATCAGTGGCAGCAGGAAGTTGGAGACGAAGTTGGGCTGGCCATTGGCGTGGTGCACGATGCCGGGCGCGAAGCCGAGGAAGGCGCCGCCGACGAAGGCCGCCGCCCGGGAGCGCACCAGGTGCCGCGACAGCATCCAGTACGACGTGCCGGCGGTGGCGGCCAACGCCCCACCCAGGTAGAGCGCGTACATGACCTGGGGCCCGAACAGCATGGTCAGGGGCGCCAACGGCAGGGTCACCCCGAGCAGCGAGGTGTTGGCCATCATGTTCACCCCGTCCGGGGCGTTCTGCCGGGCGGTGAAGAGCGGATTCTCCAGGTGCTGCACCGAGTACGCACCGTGTGCGAACAGCCACTCGAACCAGCTGTGGTCGGTGGGCAGGTGGGACGAGACCCGGTTGTTCACGTCCGCCCAGTAGTTCAGGCAGACGACGACGCCGAGCAGCACGTAGGCTCCGATGGCCAGCACATCGGCGCGTGTCGGCCGCCGCCGGGGACGGGTTGTCGTTGATCGCGTCTCGACGGTCTCGGAGACGGGGTTCAGCGAGGGATTCACCACCGGCACAGCCACGACGGGCCATCGTACAGGCGGAACCACGCCCGCCCGCCGCGCGTCTGGTGTGTGTCAGGGGAGGACAGGCGTGACGTTGATCGACCTCGGTGAGCTGACCGAGCCGACCGATCCGCCACCGCAGCGCCAGCGACCCGGTCCGGTCAACCGTCGGGTGGTGGCCGTCGTCGTGGCACTGGTCGCGCTGCTGACCCTGGCGGGCGGCGCGCCGCCGGCCGGGCGGATCCACGCGATCGTGCCCGCCGCCCTGGGCAGCGACCTGTTCCTCGCCGGGGATCAGATCGTCACCGTCGCCCCGGTGCCCGGAGTCACCGACGGCAGCCAGGAACTGCTCGTCTATCCGCGGCCGGGTCGCGCCACCGCCGACCCGCAGCGGCTGACGCCGCTGTGGCGGGCACCCGTGCCCCCGGGCAACCGGGTCTACCGGGTGCAGCCGGTCGACGACGCCGGCCTCCTGGTCGCCATGGGCCGGCCGGACATCCGCACCAGCGAGACCCTGCAACTCGACGCCCACACCGGCGAGGAACGCTGGCGGGTGCCCGGTATCGCGGTTCTCGACATGCCCGGCCGGGCGCTGCTGCGAACCTTCACCGACAGCGAGCCGACGGTGCTACGGGTGATCGAACTGGCCGACGCCCGCGAGGTGTGGTCCGTGTCGTTGTCGGCGGCCAGCGTCGACTACCAGCAGCGCGACGACGGGACGCTGGACAGCATCGTGGTCGCCACCGTCGACGGCGAGGTCCAGGTGATCGACCCGATGACCGGGACGGTGCGGCACCGCCTCCCTCCGTCGGACGACCGGCCGAGCAACTACCAGCAGGCCTGGGTGGCCGGCGACCTGGTGACGGTGGTACGCAACTCCAACACCGTCACCGCGCTCACCGCGGACGGACTGCTCCAGCGCTGGCAGGTGAGCCTGCCGACGGCGACCTACGTCACCGGGTGCGGGCCACTGCTCTGCGCCGGGTTGGCCGGCGGCGGGTTGCAGGTCCTCGACCGGACCACCGGCGCGATGCGCTGGAGCAGCAAGGACATTCTCAACATCGTCCTGATCGAGGACGGCAACGCCCTGGCGGTGGCCGGCAACGGCAACGAGCTGCTCACCCTCGACCTGGACACCGGTGCGACGCTGACCGAGCACGGGTCGTGGAACATGGTGGCCCGCTACGAGTACACGCCGGAGGTGCTCGTGGTGCGTCCGGTGGCCGAGGTGGGGCTGGTGCTGGCCCGGCTCGATCCCACCGGGGCACCGGCCCGCCGGCTCGACCTGCTGCCCGACGCCGGCGGTGACTGCCAGAGCCGGTACGACCTGCTCGGCTGCCGCCTGCACGACGGTGGCTACGGCATCTGGCAACTGCCCGACTGATCCCGCGCCGGGCGACCGGCTCGCGCCTGCGTCCCGGCCGGTGTGCCGGGCACCCGTCCCGGGCGGCTTGGTCGGCGGCGTTACGTTGTCGGTGGTCGGCGGGCGGAAAAGGGGCGGGCATGCGGGTACTGGTGGTCGAGGACGAGCGCAACCTCGCCGACGCGATAGCGCGGGGGCTACGCAAGCGGGGCATGGCGGTGGACGTCGCGTACGACGGCGACAGCGGCCACGAGATGGCCTTCGTGACCCGGTACGACGTGGTGGTGCTCGACCGTGACCTGCCCGGCCGGCACGGCGACCAGATCTGCGCGGAGCTGGCCGCGTCCGGTGAACTGACCCGGGTGTTGATGTTGACCGCCAGCGGCACGGTCGCCGACCGGGTCGAGGGTCTGCAACTGGGTGCCGACGACTATCTGCCGAAGCCGTTCGCCTTCGACGAACTGGTCGCCCGGGTGCAGGCACTGGGCCGTCGCGCCACCCCGGCGGCCCCGCCGGTGCTGGAGACCGCGGACCTGGTGGTGGACCCGGCCCGCCGCACCGCCACCCGGAACGGAGTGCCGGTCGAGCTGACCAACAAGGAGTTCGGCGTGCTCTGCGAGCTGCTCAAGGCCCGGGGTGCGGTGGTCTCCAGCGAGGAACTGCTGGAACGGGTCTGGGACGCCAACACCGATCCGTTCACCACGATCGTCCGGGTCACCGTGATGACGCTACGTCGCAAGCTCGGTGATCCACCGCTGATCGAGACCGTGGTCGGTGCCGGCTACCGGACGGCCGAGGTCGTGCAGTGACGGGCACCACGCGCCGCCGGCTGCCCGCGCTGCGGCGACCCGCCCTGCGGTTACGCCCCACGCTGCGGCTGCGGCTGACCCTGCTCAACGGCGTGCTGCTGGTCGGTGCCGGCGCGATCCTGGTGCTGCTGGCCTGGCTGCTGGTGCGGGACGCGTTGCGTCCCACCGACGAGCTGCTGCCCGGCACCGTCGTGGTGCTCGCCGACGGGAGCACCCTGGAGGCCGCCGCGTGGCAGCAGCGGCTCGTCGACGCGGCCTCCGGGGAACTGCTGGCCAAGGGGCTGGCCGCGCTGCTGGCGATCGGCATCGTCGGTGTGGTCGGGGCGTACGCGGTCGCCGGGCGCGCGTTGCGCCCGCTGCACCAGGTCACCGCCACCGCGCGCCGGCTCGGCGAGACCACGCTCGACCAGCGGATCGGCTACTCCGGGGCGGACGACGAGGTGGCCGAGCTGGCCGACACGTTCGACGCCATGCTGGACCGGATCGCCGCCGCTTTCGAGGCGCAGCGACGGTTCGTCGCCAACGCCTCGCACGAACTGCGCACGCCGCTGGCGGTGATGCGTACCGAAATCGACGTGACGCTCAGCGACGACGACGCGGACACGGCCGAGTACCGCCGGATGGCGACGGTGGTCCGCGACGCCTCCGAGCGTGCCAACGGGCTGGTCGACGCGTTGCTGGTGCTGGCGCGCAGCGAGGCGCAGGCCGGCCAACGGCTCGGCCGGCGCAGCGAGTTCGACCTGGCCGCCGGCACCGTCAACGCGCTGTCCGCCGTACGCCGGGAGGTGGAGCGGATCAAGCTGGCGGTCCAGACGTCGCTGGAGCCGGCACCGGTGGTGGGCGATCCCGGGCTGCTGGACCGACTCGCCGGCAACCTGATCGAGAACGCGGTCCGCTACAACCACCTGCACGGCCGGCTCTGGGTGCGCACCGGCTCGGACGGGCAGCGGTCCTGGCTGGTGGTCGGCAACACCGGCTTCGAGGTGGACCCGGCCGACGTGCCGGGGCTGTTCGAGCCCTTCCGGCGGGGCGGCCGGGAACGCACCGGGGCACGCGGCTCGGGCCTCGGCCTGTCCATCGTGCGCGCGGTCTGCGACGCGCACTGCGGCACGGTGACCGCCGTCGCGCAGCCCGGCGGCGGCCTGGAGGTGACCGTCAGCCTGCCGGCTGCCGAAGCCGCCCGGTGAGGCGCGGCGAGTACCGCCCAAGGCCCAGCAAGGGCGGGGTAGACTAACGTGCTAGCTAACCTGGGAGGTGGGGCATGTCGGCCGACGCTGTGCACTACAACATGCACGACGCCAAGACCCATCTGTCGCGCATCATCGAGCGTGTGGAACGCGGCGAGGAGGTCATCATCGACCGGGCGGGCACGCCGGTGGCGAAAGTCGTGCCGTTGGTGCGGCGGGTCAACCGCACCGCGATCGGCTCCCTCGCGGGGCAGGTGGATCTGTCGGGTGACTGGGACTCGCCCCAGACCAACGCGGCGATCGCCACCGATTTCGGTATCGGCGCATGAGCTTGCTGCTCGACACCCACGTCGCACTGTGGGCCATCGTCGGTGATGACACTCTTGACGCGGAGTTCCTCGAGCGGCTTCGCCACGACCCGGACATCTTCCTGTCTCCGGTCAGCCTGTGGGAGATCACCATCAAGCAGGCGGCCGGCAAACTCGCCGGACCGCCCGATCTCGCCGAGCGGGTACGGGACATGGGCTTTCGTGAACTGGCGGTGACCCACGGGCACGCGATCCTCGCCGGCCGTCTCCCACTGCATCACCGCGACCCCTTCGATCGGATGTTGGTGGCGCAAGCGACCGCCGAAGGCTTGACGCTGGCCTCCCGTGACGTGTCGATAGCGATGTACGACGTCGATCTCCTCAAGGTGTGACAGGGACGTCGTTGGAGCACGCGTCAGCCGTCGAGGCTGTCGGCGGATAGCCGCAACACCAACACGTCCATCGGCGTGCCCCACGGCAACGTCGACTTCGCCACCTGCATCCACCCGGCCCGCTCGTACATCCCTCGGGCGGCCGACTCCGGGTTGGCTGCCAGGGTCGCGACCGGCTCAGGCCGCCCGTCGAGCAGGCGTCGCATCAGCTCAGCACCGACACCTCGACGGCGGAACCGTGGATGGACGATCCATTCCATGACCGCGAGCTTGTCGGCGGCGTGGAGGTCGGTGGGCGGATTCCGGTCGGCGTTGCGCCACCACGCCCCGGCCGGCATCGTCCATCCGTACGCGGCTCCGGTCAACACATCACCCTGGTGGGCGGTGTGCAGGGTGAAGCCCTCGCGTTCGGCCTGCTCGGGTAGGCCGTCGCGGAAACCGGCCACCTCGTTTGGCCCCTCTTCGTAGGGAGGTTCGGCGTACACCACCGCGTACAGGTCGGCGAGGGCCTCCACCGAAGCGCTGGTAAGGCTGGTGTGCCGGGCGTAGGCGATGGCCATGACGGGCAGCCTATGCGCCGACGCGGGCGGTCAATTCCCCGTACGCGGGCTGCCGCCGCTCACCTGCCGGAACGGCGTCGCGCGTGACGTCCTCGTGTCGGTGGTCGCGATGAGCCGGCAGGTCGCCGCCGGACTGGTCCTGACGCAAGCGCACGTCTGCGACCACCGGCACCCGATTGCGGACGCCACCACTGCTGGGAGGCGTACGTGCTCGTCGCCGCCATCAGGGCGTGCCTGGCCGGCGCGCGGTGACCGAGGGGGAGGCAGGCGATCGGTTGCGGCTCGTCGTCGCGCCCGACCCTGACCGACACCGCCCGGACCGCCCTTCCTGGGACTGTGCCGGGTGCGACGACGCGTGGCCCTGCGGCACGGTTCGGGCTCACCTGCTGCACGCGTACGGTCCGGACGTGTCCGGCTTGTCGCTGGCGATGGCGACCCACTATTACGACGCCATCGCCGACCTGACCGACGTGTCGCCGCAGGAGCTGCACCTGCGGATCGTCGGCTGGGTGCGTCGCGGGCAGCCCATCGCGGCGACCCGGTGCATGGGATGCGTGCCGACGATCCTGCCCGGCATCGAGCACGACTGCGGCGGATCGAAGATCCGCACCGAAGAGGTGCGCTTCCGGTGCATCTGCCCGGAGCCCGAATGTTTGCGCAGGCAGGGGCGTGATCCTTCGGCCGGTTCGGCGGCCACACCCCGACCGCTACGGAGGCGACGGTGACGCGGTTGGTCGGCTGATGCCAGGGCCGGGTACGGGTTGTCCGTCAGATGCCTATTCGGCGTCACTCAGCTAGGACCGTCACAAGTAACTGACTGTGATACCAAACATTCTTATTGCCCGGTTTGAGGGGGAAGGTCCTTGCAATTTGTAACTTGCATTGCCCTGATTTAAGAGCTGCTATAGCTTGTCGTGAAGCAACTACCGGCTGGACGAGCTGTTACGGGGAGCTTCGTGCGCTATGCCATTGTGTGCTGTCCATGAGGGCGGCTGCTGTTGGACTATTTTGTCTTCTCCTGAGTTTGTACGCCACATGGGCGTTGGTTCGGGCGTCTCGCAGAGTCGACCGCGATTTGCGCATTCTCGCGTCGCTGCCGCCGAGTCGGCAGGACGATTCGGCGCCTGACAAGGACGATGAACTGAGGCAAGTCGCCTGATTCTATCCGCTGAGCGGTGCATTCCCGGTTTGGGTATGCGTCGCGCGGCACCCTGCGCTTTGTCGGCGATTTGAAGGTGGTTTTTCATTCGGCGGGATCGGCCCGCCGAATTTCATATTGGGAGGATGCGTGTTATCTCGTCAGGTAAGTCTCGGGGTGGCGTCGGTGTTCATCGCCGCGTCGACCCTGGTTGCGCTGCCGGTGCAGGCGGCGCCGGAGGCCGCGGTTCCGCCGTCCGCCGGAATTGAGCCGGTGGTGTCGCCGCAGTCGGGGCCGAACGTGTGGCTGTTCGACTCCGCGTCCCAGCCGGTGGCGCGGGCGATGGCGGCGGGGGCGGCACCGTCGGTGCCGAAGGGCACTGGGCCGGTGCGCAACGGTACGCAGTTGTCGTTCTCGTTGACCGACCGATTGCAGGCGAAGGTCAACGTCGGCTCCGGGAACCTGCTGTTGACCAGCACGGAGTTGACGCTGCCGGGGATCGCGGAGAACGTGACTCTCGGGGCGTCGTTCAACAGCCTGCTGTTGGGCAGCGACATCGCCAACGGGGCGCATGGCCCGGGGTGGCGTACCCGCTCCGGAGTGGATGTACGGCTGATTGAGGCCACCGACGACAACTCGGTGACCTACGTGGCCGCCGACGGGGTGGTCGGGAAGTTCACCGCGTCGGGCTCGGGCTACACCTCGCCGGGTGAGTTCAAGGCAAAGCTGGCCCGCAACGGCACGGGCTGGAAGCTGACCGAGAACGACAGCGGCAAGGAGTTGTTCTTCACCTCGGACGGGGTGCTGGACAAGACCGAGGACCGTAACGACAACGTGGTCGACTTCTCCTACAGCGGGGGGAAGATGTCGACAGTGACCTCGAACCGGGGGGTCGGGTCGGTGCGTACGGCAGCGGTGACCTACACCGGTGACCGGCTGACCCGTTACCGGCACACCGGCAGCGACGGCAACTGGCGCGACGTGTCGTACGTCTACGACGCCAACAACCGGCTGAAGACGATCCAGAGTGCGACCTGGCGCAAGGTGTCCTTCGAGTACGACACCGCCGGTGACCTGACGAAGATCCTCATGGAGGACGACACCGTCGTCACGATCACCTACGACGGGCAGCATCGGGTGACCTCGCTGACCCAGGTCACCGACAACGCCACGATGAAGGGCTCCACCACCCGCCTGGCCTACACCAGCTCCACGGTCACCGACGTGGCTGACCCCCGGCAGGATCTGTCGCTGCCGGTCACCTCGGTGCCGCACACCACCTACGAGCTGAACTCCAACAAGCGGGTCACGAAGGTCACCGACCCGGCCGGAAACAGCCGTAGCAAGACGTACACCCCGTTCAGCGACGTCGCGACGAGTGTCTCCGCCGAGGGCGGCACCACCACCAACACGCACGGTGCCAACAGCGGTCAGTCCCAGACGAAGTCCGAGTCGCCCACCGGTGCCAGCGCGTCGGCCGCGTACGCGAACACGGCGACCTCGACGAATCCGACAGCGAACTTCCAGCCGTCATCGTCGACCAACACGCAGGGCAACAGCTCTACTTACACGTACAACGGTGCCGGCAACAAGACCTCCAGCGAGGACGCCCTCGCCGCCGAGGCGAAGGTCGACTACAACAGCGACGGCACCGTCAAGTCGTCCACCGACCCCGGGAACGGCACCAACTCCACGACCTACAGCTATGACAGCGACAAGCAACTCAAGACGATGACGCCGCCGACCGGTAACAATCTGTCGGCGAAGACGTTCACCTACGACACCTACGGCCGGCTGCGCACCGAGACCGCAGGTGGTTGCACCACCACCTACGAATACAGCCTCGACGACCGGATGACGAAGACCAGCTATTCCGGCTGCGCCGCCACCGGCACAGTCACCTACGAGCACGGTGGCTCCGGGAACCTGCTGATCCGCACCGATGCCACGGGCACCACCATCTACCAGTACGACCAGCTCAACCGCCTGCGCAAGCGCACCGCCCCCGGCACCCCGGAGCAGACCTACCGCCCCGACGCCGCCGGCAACCTCGACGAACTCGTCGACGGGCGCGGCACCACGAAGTACTACTACAACACCCGCAACTGGCTGGTCCGGATGGACACCGCCGGCGGCACCCGCTACAACTTCGCCTACGACAAGGACGGCAACCGCACCAACATGTGGTTCGCCACAAATGACACCAACAGCACCTGGGCCCTGCGCGTCACCACCACGTACGACAAGTCCGACCGGCCCAAGCGCATCACCGCCACCCGCAACTCAGCCACCCCGGCCACCGTCTTCGACGTGACCTACTGCTACGCGAAGTACGTCTCCGGGCAGCCCTGCTCCACCGCCAAGGCCGACGACACCGGCCTACGGCAGTGGCAGAAGAACGAAGCCAGCGGGCAGGTCACCCAGTACACCTACGACAAGGGCGACCGACTCACCAAGGCCGCCAACCACCATGCCAAGACCTACGACTACACCTATGACACCAACGGCAACCGGGAGACCGTCAAGGTCGACGACACCACTACCCAGACCCTGACCTACAACAGCGCCAACCAGGTCACCACCACCAACAACACCTACGACACCCGCGGCAACCAGACCCGGACCAGCACGCCGGCGGTCAGCGGCATCGGCTACAACGCCGCCCGGCAGATGACCACTGCCACCACCACCGGCACCACCACCTACGGCTACGCCGGCACCGACCAGGTCGAACTCACCCGCGCCGGTGGCATCAACCTGACCTACGGGTACGAAGACCAGCACGGCATGCCGTGGCTCCAGTCCTGGAAGAACGGCGTCAACCTGAACGCCTACGTCGAACGCGACGGCCTCGGCACCCCGCTCGGCCTGCGCATCGGCACCACCGACCACGCCTTCGTCCTCGACGGCCTCGGCTCCGTCGTCGCCGCAGTCAAAGCCGACGGCTCACTGTCCGCCAACTACACCTACGACCCATACGGCAACACGCTGACCGCCTCGGAATCTGGCCTCGGGCAGGCCAACATCCTCCGATACGCTGGCGGCACCTACGATCCCGCAACCGGCTACACCAAGTTCGGCCAACGTTGGTACAACCCCACCCAAGGCCGCTTCACCCAGCAGGACAACCTCAGCTTCATCGGCAATCCGGGAAACGGCAACCGCTACGCTTATGCTGGTGCTAATCCGACTACCTTCATCGATCCCACAGGAATGGTAACCGAGGGTGAGTCGCTGAACGCGATGGGCATGATTATCGGAGGTGCGGTCGCGTTGGCGGTTGGCGGCCTTCTGACCGGCGGGTTCGGTGTTCCGGTGATCGTGGCATCGATGGTTGCTGGTTGTGCTGGTGGGATGACATCGAATGCCATATCCACGAATGGAGATGTGTCGGCGAGTGGTCTGGGTCTGACGTGCGCTGTAGGGGCCGTCATGGGCTTGGCTGGAGGTGTCTTCGTGAAGGGGGGTTTCAAGGGATGAGTGATTTCAGTACTGCTGATAAGAGCGATGCGCCGCGAGTTCTGGTCCCGGTGCTGCTGCTGCTATCGCTCTCGTGCATGGCTGCCTTCCTGGCTCTGATTGTCGTGCCGACCCGCGGTTGGATTGCGATCGCAATCGCGATCGCGGCGGTACTCGTCCTGCTAATAACGTGGAGGGCGCGACATGGCAGGTGGAACGTCCAGCCGCCGCGAAAAGGTACGCAGCAGCTGGTGTTCGCGGGCGGTGGTGGTCTAGTCCTGTGGTTGCTCGGTATGGTGATCGCCCTAAACCTTGACTTGACGGTGTCCCTGCCCGCGTTAATGCTACTGGGGGGTGGTTTAGCGCTGATGTTCGTCGCCGGTTTGGTGGGGCGGGGAACGCCGGGGTAGTTCAGGCGGTGACATCGCAAAGGGCTACCGACAGTGGTCGGGTCCACCACCAACTGCAAACCTGTTGAGGATGCGCGGAGGCAGTCGCCTCCGCGCATCCTTGCGCCGGCGGACCGCCGTTCAGGGAGCGGATGATGTCATCGGGGCTTTGGTCAGGTCGGCAAGGCGAACAGCCGCAGTTCGAAGGCAGAACTTGGTTTCGCCACTGTTCCACCCGGTGGTGCCCAAGCTAGGAGCCGATTTGAAGTGTGAAGGTGCCAAAGTCGTACTAGGCATCGCTGTGGCATGGATTCCTGCAGTAATCTACTTCCTGATTACGGGCAGCACTTTTTGGATGGGGGTTGTGGCTGGTGTCCCGGCCATGTTCACGATTGGCCTCGCCGCGTTCACTCTCGCTAAGCAGAGGCACCGTCGGAACGAGCAATTGGAAGTAGCCAGCTGGCTGGTGATCTCGGCCGGGGCTACCGGGCGGACCCTTCGGTGTGCCGGTTCTCCCAGGCTCACCAACTGCCGAGCCCTTGCCCCGAAAGAAGGGGCCCCTGGTGACCTGGCCGACGGTAACCCTGACCTCATATTGACAGTTGGTCAGGCTAGTGCTTCGTGGCGCGCTATAGGTTGCAGCCCGGGATTACTAGTGCAATGATCACGAGGTCAGCCCGATCAAGGAGGGGGGTGCGTCGATGTTCACCATGATGCTGTCCGCGCCCCGCCCTGTCGGCTGATCGCTCATCCTCGCGGGGCACCGGTGGCGGGACCGCTGTCCCGCCACTCAGCGGAGCAGACACGCCAGTTCCGACTGCCCCGACGTCCGTGCCCGCAGCGCCGCCTCCGACCCCGCCGTGCCGTGTCGCGCCTCTCGTAGGCTCGCCGGTCCCGGCGGTCCGCCGGCCGGTAACCGACAGGGCTGCGGCGTCGGTGGCGAAGACCACGAGGGACGACACATGAGCGCAAGGATCCACAACATCGGAATCGACTGTCACGACACGTACGCCCTGGCCGGTTTCTGGGCCCAGGTCTTCGAGTGCCCCCGCCAGCCGGACGACTTCCCGGGCGACCCGGAGGCCATGTTGCTGCCGCCGGGCGGTCCGGAGGTGCTGTTCCTGGCGGTACCCGAGGGCAAATCGGTGAAGAACCGGCTGCACCTCGACCTGGAACCCACCGACCGGACCCGGGACGAGGAGGTCGAGCGGCTGCTCGGCATCGGTGCCCGGCACGTTGCCGACCACATCGGGCCGACCGGTGCCGGTTGGGTGGTGCTCGCCGACCCGGAGGGCAACGAGTTCTGCGTACTGCGCAGCGCCGCCGAGAAGGCGGCGGCCCGGGCGGCGGCGGAGGGTACCGTCACGGACGGCTGAGCGAAGCGACACCGGGACATCGGAGCGGCGGCACCGCCGCCGCTCCGATGTCGGTCCTGCGCTACGAATCAGCGGCCGATGCCGTCCAAGGCGGCGACGTCCTCGGCGGACAGTGCGAGCCCCGCGCCGACGATGTTCTCCCGCAGGTGTGCCACCTTCGACGTGCCGGGAATCAGCAGGATGTTCGGTGCGCGTTGCAACAGCCAGGCGAGGGCGACGGACATCGGTGTCGACCCCGACCGGGCTGCTACGGCCGAGAGCGCCTCGGACTGCACCGGCGAGAAGCCGCCGAGCGGGAAGAACGGCACGTAGGCGATGCCGTCGGCGGCGAGTTGCTCGATGAGGCCGTCGTCGTGGCGGTGAGCGAGGTTGTACATGTTCTGCACGCACACCACCGGGGCGACGGCCCGGGCCTCGGCGACCTGCTCCGCGGTGACGTTGCTGACCCCGAGGTGACGGATCAGGCCCTGCTGCTGGAGCGCGGCGAGGGTCTCGAACGCCTCGGTGATCGAGCCGGGCTGGGGGCCTTCGGCGTCACCCATCCGCATGTTGACCAGGTCGAGGGTGTCGACCCCGAGGGAGCGCAGGTTCTGGTGGACCTGCCGGCGCAGGTCCTCGGGGCGGCGGGCCGTCGGCCAGCCGCCCTGTGCGTCCCGGTCCGCCCCCACCTTGGTGGCGATGAGCAACGACTCGGGATAGGGGTGCAGTGCTTCGCGGATCAGTTCGTTGGTGACGTGCGGTCCGTAGGCGTCGCTCGTGTCGATGTGGGTGATGCCCCGGTCGACGGCTTCGCGCAGCACGGCCAGTGCCCCGTCGCGGTCGGCGGGTGGCCCCATCACCCAGGGGCCGGCGAGTTGCATGGCGCCGTACCCGAACCGGGTGACGGTCCGGTCGCCGAGCATCCAGGTGCCGCCGGGAAGGGAAGGAGTAGGGGTGCTCATGGTGTGGCCCTCTTCGCTGCGGAGACGGTGGCATTTTCGCTTGCCTGCCCCAGTCTTGGAGAGGAACTTCCCGACGGGAAGTAGGCACCCTAAAGTGCGTAACCATCCAGCAGCGAGAGGGGCGCTCGATGGCGACGACGAAGGCGGCTCAGCGGCAGGCGCAGGCCAGGGTCGAATACAACGCGTTCCTCGCGGTCTGTCCCAGCCGCCAACTGCTCGACCGGATCTCGGACAAGTGGGTGATGCTGATCCTGTGCGCACTGGGGGGTGACGCGGCTCCGCAGGGTCCGGGAGCGCCGCGAGCGATGCGCTACTCCGAGCTTGCCCGCCTGTTGGCCGGCGTCAGTCAGAAGATGCTGACCCAGACCCTGCGTTCGCTGGAACGTGACGGGCTGCTCACCCGTACCGTGACGCCGACCGTCCCGGTCACCGTCACCTACGAGCTGACCGACCTCGGCTTGTCGCTGCACCGCACGACGCGCGAGATCAGGTACTGGGCTCAGGCCCACATGGGCGAGGTTCTCGCGCACCGCGACGACTACGACGCGTCGGCCTCCTGACGCGGCACCTGTCAGACTCGACCGACCCCGGCGCGCGACCGCGAAACGGCCGGCAACAGGGCTGGCGGGGTCTCCTCCGCAGCCCTGTTGCCGGCTGCGGTCAGTCCCGCTGCTGGATCTGGCTGCGGATGGTGACGAACTCGGCTTGGGCGTCGGCGCGGGACGAGAAGAACATCACGATCAGCCCGACGCTGCCCCGGTC
>NZ_JBAGKI010000130.1:0-4235 GCF_036689795.1 Micromonospora palythoicola
CCGCGCGACTCCGCCTACAGCTACACGACTAACGTGCTGCCTATGACGGGGGAGCAATGGTGACCCTGGGGCGGAACGGGGCCGGCACCGGCCCCGTTCCGCCCGCACACCGTTGACCGCTTCGGATCAGCTGTGCGGAACCGCCGCGTGCGGCATTACCATCAGCGCCATGACCTGGCGACATTGATCCGTCACCGGAGGCCGTGGGCCGCCACGGACACCGCGACACAGGTGTCCGTGACCGTCCCAGCTCGAAAGGCCCCCGATGATCCCGAGCCCGCCGCGTGCCCGCCGCCTGGCCGGCACGCTCTACGCGTACGCGTTCCTCACCGACCTGGTGCTGCTCTACCCGGTGTACGCGCTGCTCTTCGCCGACACCGGCCTGTCGGTCGGGCAGATCTCCTCGCTGTTCGTCATCTGGTCGCTGGCCAGCATCGCGCTTGAGGTGCCGTCCGGCGCCTGGGCCGACGCGACCTCCCGGCGGCGAATGCTCTACCTCGCACCACTGTGCACCGCCGCCGGCTTCACCCTGTGGACCGTCGTCCCGTCCTATCCGGCGTTCGCCGCCGGTTTCGTCCTCTGGGGAGCCGGCGGCGCACTCGCCTCCGGCGCCACGGAGGCGCTGGTCTTCGACGAACTCGACCGGCTCGGTGCCGCCGACCGGTACGCCCGGGTCATCGGCCGGGCGCGGACCGCCGGCACCGTCGGGGTGCTGGGGTCGATCGTACTGGCCGCACCCGTGCTCGGGCTCGGTGGCTACCCGGCGGTCGGCGCGGCCAGCGTCGCGGCCTGCCTGCTCGCCGCGGCCGTCGCGATCCGCTTCCCCGACGACCGCCGGGCCGCCGGCCGGAACCTCGACCGGGCCGGCGACGGCGCCCGCCTGCCGGGTGGTCCCGAAACCGATCACACCGTGCCGGGTGGTCCCGAAACCGATCACACGCCGGGCGGCTTCGACGTCGACTCCGCCGTGCCCGCCATGGGCAGGGCCGCGCCGACCGTGGTCGGTGCGGCGGACACCACGACGGCGAGACCCGACCCGGATGAGGACGAACTCGGCTGGTGGCAGGGGCTGCGCGCGGGCGTCGCCGAAGCCCGCGGCGACCGGCCGGTGCGTCGGGCGGTGCTGCTCGTCGCCGGGGTCGGTGCCATCTGGGGTGCCCTGGACGAGTACACGCCGCTGCTGGCCCGGGACACCGGAGTCGCGCTGACGACCGTGCCGCTGCTGCTCCTGATCGTCACGGTCGGGCAGATCGTCGGCGGTCTGCTCGCTCCCGTCGGTCAGCGGTTCGGCGGTCGCGGCTACGCGGTGCTGCTGGCCGGCTCGGCGCTGGCCCTGGCCTCGGGTGCGCTGGTGGGGCACCCGGCCGGGTTCGGTCTGGTGGCGGTGGCGTTCTGCGGCCTGCAACTGGCCTCGGTGCTGGCGGACGCGCGACTACAGGCCCGGATCACCGGGCCGGGGCGGGCCACCGTCACCTCGCTCGCCGGCATGGGCACCGACCTGACGATCATCGCGGTGTACGCCGGGTACGGTCTGGTCGCCACCGTGGCCGGTAACCCGGTCGCGTTCGCGGTCGCCGCCGTGCCGTACCTGTTGATCGCGGCTGCCCTGGCGATCCGGGCGGCCGACGACCGGAGACCGCTCGTGCCGGTGGGGGCGACCCCGGGCGGTGACCGGCTTCAGCCGAGGTCGTCGTCCAGGTAGACCCAACGACCGTCCTCGCGGACGAAGCGGCTGCGTTCGGTCACCGTGCCCGGCTCTCGTCCGTCCCGGTAGTGGGCCCGGAACCGCACGGTGCCGGTGCTGTCGAACAGGCCACCCCGGTCGGTGTCGAGCACCTCCAACCGCGTCCAGCGCTGGGCGGGGTCGAGGTGCAGCCGAGGGGGCCGGGTCCGGGAGTGCCAGCTGCGCAGCAGGTAGTCCGGGTCGCCGACGGCGAAGGCCGCGTACCGGGACCGCATCAGCGCTTCGGCCGTGGGGGCGTCGGCCTCGCCCCGGTGCAGCCGTCCGCAGCAGTCCACGTAGGGCAGGCCCTGCCCACACGGGCACGCCCCGGTCCCCTCGGACCCGCCGGCCGGTCGTCTGTCTCGGTTGGCCACGTCGCCATCCTTGCGGTAGCGGCGTCGGCCACCGCCACCGGGGCGCGTCGCCGCGACGGTCGACCGGCCGCGTCGTCAGGAAGCGGCTACCGCGTCGGTGGCCGGGACTTCCCGTCGCTCGGGCCCCGAGTGACCGACGTTCCCGCTGGTGTGCCGGTCAACGCGACCCGGTTCGGGCACCCCGACGATTGCCGAACGACTCCATCGTGCTGCCCCGCTTCGCTGGTGCCGGGTTGGCGGAGCGGGACCGGGACGCGGCGGCCTGGGAGGCCGAGGTCTTCCTGGTCGGTGCCCGCTTCGTACCCGTGGCCCTGCCGGCCGGTGCGGTCGCGCCGGATGACTTCGCCGCCGTCGCCTTCTTCGCGGGTGCCTTCCCGACCGAGGCGGTCTTCTTCGCCGCGGTCGCCTTGGCGGTCGGGCGGCGGGCCGGGGTGGCGGTGGCGGAGACGGCCTTCTTGCGAGCGACGCGGGAACTCGTCGGGGTCGGCTTCGTATCGGGCGTCTTCGCGGCGGTGGCCCCGGTGGCCCGCCTGGCCGCCGTGGCCGCCTTCTTCGCCGCCACCTTTCGCGGCGGCGGGCCGCCCTTGTCCGCGCCGGTCCGCTTGCTGGCCCCTGCTGCCTGCGCCATCGTCGCTCCTTGCGAATCTGCCGTTGGCGACGGGTCTTCCCGGCGTCCCGACGGTCAAACGCGGGTTCACGCTGCCCGGGTGGCGAACACGACGAGGTTGTCCACGTACCCGCCGCTGTCCCCGTCGAACCGGCCGCCGCAGGTGATCAGGCGGAGCCCGGCCGCGTCGGCCGGACCGTAGACCAGGTCGGTGGGAAACCGGTCCTTCGGATACGCCTCGACCGCGAGCACGGCGAAGCGCACCAGCCGGTCGTCGGTGCGGACGATCTCGATCGTGTCCCCGGGACGCAGCCGTCCGAGGTCGAAGAAGACGGCCGGCCCGTCGGGGGAGTCCACGTGACCCACCAGCACCGCGTTGCCGGTCTCTCCCGGACTGACCCCGAGGCGGTACCAGCCCGCCACAGCCGGGCGGTCCAGCGGCGGCACCTCCAGCGCCCCGGCGGCATCGGCGGCGACGGACACCAGCGAAGCGCGAAGATCGATGGCGGAGATGCGTACCTCGACGGGGACGGCCCGGGGCAGTGGCGGCAGGCGCGGCGCCGGCACCGTCCGGTGCGGCGCGGCGGCACCGTCCGGTTGCGGTGGTCGCACCGGCAGCCGCGTCGCACCCGCACCGACCAGCGCGAGACCGGTCACCGCGAGCGCCGCGACCAGGAGACGGCCCAACTGGTACGCCCGCACGGGAACCTCCGTTCGCCGGTGCCCGCGAGGGGCACGGGAACCGCTCTGCCGTGCCCACTCGGGTGCCCGTACCGTCGAGAACGGCACGGGCACCCGTCACAGGATGGGATGGGGTGAGTCGTGGGTCAGTGGGTGGCGGCGGTGACCGCGTGACGCCGTCGCCGGGCCAGGATGACGGCACCGCCGAGCGCGGTGGCCAGCAGGGTGGCGCCGGTGACCATCGTCCCGACACCGTCGTCGCCGGCCCGGCCCCCGGCCTCGGCGCCACCGATCGGGGTGACCGTCAGGGTCGCGCTGCCGTCGGGCGTGCCGTCGCCGCAGGTGGCGGCCACCGTGTAGGTGCCCAGGGTGAAACCGGCCGTGAACAGCTCCGCGCTCAACCCGCCACCGGCGGCGGCGGTGGTGGAGCGAACGTTCTGGTCGCGATCCGGCCCGGTGACGCGGAAGATCGCGTCACCTGACTTCGGGTTGCAGCCCGTCGCGGTCAGTACGACGGTTCCACCGACCGGCGTGGTGGACGGCGACACGGTCGTGTCGGCCAGCGCGGTGCCGGGCAGCAGCAGTGCGCCGAGAGCGACCCCGCCTGCCGCCGGTACGAGAAATCTTGTTGCCTTCATACGCGTCTTCCCTCACTTTTCGTCCGCTGACTGCGTGGGACGTCGTTCGGGTGGCCAACTCCGTGACTAGCACCGGTGTGCCCAACACTAGGTGGGCTTGCGACCCGATCCGGTGAAAATGAGAAATCCTCGTTGCCGTCCCGTGTTCCCCCGGACGCCACAGGCGTCGCGCAAGGGGCGGTCGGGCGCCGTTGTGGGCGTGGTTGGGGGTG
>NZ_JBAGKI010000131.1:0-4177 GCF_036689795.1 Micromonospora palythoicola
TCCACACGGTTAACTACCCCTCGGCGCCTTTCGCCTCCTCGGCCCCCCCGCCCTGGGGGGCCCCGGGGCTGGTCCGCGCCCGGGGCCACCGCCCTTTCCGCACCGGCCACCACCGGAGGGGAACCGTCGCGTCGCCGCTCACGTCATACCGCCGTGCCCACCACGATCCGTACCCGAGCTTCGGCGGCCAGCCTCGTCGCGCTGCTGACCCTCGCCGGGTGCGGCGAGCCGGACGGAGGCACCGTGACCGCCGACCAGCGACCCACCGCGACAGCCGGCCCCACCGGGGCGGGCGATGCCACCGCCGACGGTGCCACCGGGCAACCTCCCGTCGGGCGCACCGGCGGAACCCGATCGCCCACCGAACCGCCGCTGATCGGCAAGCCGACCGCACCACCGAGCCATCCCACCGAGCTACGCAAGGCCAACGTCCTGGCCGGCCGGCTCAGTCGGGGCGGCAACGGGCCCTGCTACACCCTGGTCACCGACGACGGCCGGGAGTACGCCATGTACGGCACCGACAAGGGCACCTTCGCCACCGGCACCTGGGTCCGGGTGACCACCGCCCCGGCGACGGCCGAGGTGGACTGCGGCCCCGGAATCCCGGTCAGCATCCTCAAGATGAGCCAGGTCGGTTGACCGTCGACGTCGTCGTGTCGGATCGGTTGGGCCACCGCGGCGACGGCACCGGCCAGGCGAGCGGCATCGGGGCCCTAGGCTGTCGGGCATGACCGAGCAGCGTGACGAGGCCGTCGACGAGTCCTGCGTACTCACCGAGGGGCCGTGGACGCACCGGTTCGTGGGTGCCAACGGCAGCCGCTTCCACGTCGTGGAGGCGGGTACCGGGCCGATGGTGCTCTTCCTGCACGGCTTTCCCGAACACTGGTGGGCCTGGCACCGGATGCTGCCGGCGGTCGCCGACGCCGGTTTCCGCGCCGTCGCGATGGACCTGCGGGGCTACGGCGCCAGCGACAAACCACCCCGGGGGTACGACGGCTACACCCTCGCGGCCGACGTGGCCGGGCTGATCCGGGCGCTCGGCGAGCGCTCGGCCACCCTGGTCGGCACCGGCGCCGGCGGCATGATCGCCTGGACCGCGGCGTCGTTCCACCCCAACCTGGTGCGTCGCCTGGTGGTGCTCGGCGCCCCGCATCCGCTGCGGCTGCGGGCGGCCATCTTCGCCGACCCGCGCGGCCAGTTCGCCGCGTCGACCCCGGCGCTGAGATTCCAGCTGCCCCGGTATGAACACCTCCTCACCCGCGACAACGGCCGCGCGGTGGAGGAGATCCTGCGCCGCTGGGGCGGCCACCGCTGGGTCACCGGCGCGGACTTCGCCGACTACGCGCGGCGCTACCGGGAGGCCATGCGGATCCCGCAGGCCGCCTTCTGCGCGCTGGAGGGCTACCGGTGGGCGTTCCGGTCGGTGCTGCGGCTGCACGGCTACCGGTTCGTGAAGCTGATGCAGCGACCGCTGTCCGCGCCCACCCTGCAACTGCACGGGGCGCGGGACGTGGCGGCGTTGCCGCGTACCGCCCAGGGCTCCGGTCGCTACGTCAGCGCACCGTACGAGTGGCGGCTGCTCGACGAGGTCGGGCACTTTCCCCACCTGGAGATGCCGGAACTGGTGCTCGGCGAGGTCCTCCGCTGGGCGAAGTCCTGAGCTTCAGACCCGCTGCTCGCGGACGTCGGTGACCTCGCCGACCGGGGCCCATCCCTGGTAGACGCCGAAGTCGAAGGCCTCCAGCCGCATCGCCTGCGCGACCGGCCACCGGCCACCGGTGTACTCGACCCGCAGCCACCCGTCGTGCTCGGCCAGCACGATGAACGGCTGCCCCTTCCAGGTGCAGGTGGTACGGACGTACACCAGTTCCTCGATCTCGCCGGCCGGTACGACCCGGACGTGCCGGCCGGGGCGTACCTCGGTGAAACCCTCGGTCGCCTCCGGCTGGTACAGCCGGACCTCGCTGCCGTCCGGGCTGGCCGGGAACTCCCGCCCGCGCCAGCGCGCCACATAGCCGTCGCGCATCACCGCTCACCGACCTCGCGCCAGGAGAGCGTGTCGGCGTCGAGCACGGCGACCGGTCGCTCGGTGCCCGAGGCGTCGATGCGGACCAGTTGAGCGCCGTGCGGCAGCCGGACACTGTCCACCTTGAACTCGGCCAGCACGTCGCTGCCCTCACCGGGGGCGAAGCCGTTGCCGCGGAACGGTGGCCGTTCGATGACCCAACCCTCCATCGCCCGCATTGCCGCCTCGTTCTGCCCGCCGTACGGGATGCGGTACAGGCTCGGCCGGTACGCCGGCCACCGGAGCACGTAGATCTGTTCAGCGTCCGGCGCGAAGGGCGACTCGGGGTGGTTGAGGCCGAGCGCCTGGTAGAGGGCGGCCGGGGTGGTGAGATGCGCCAGCTCGCTCGCCCGGTGGACGAACCCGGAGACCCGGTCGTAGCCCCGTTCCAGGTAGTAGCCGAGTTGGCTGGGTGCGATCGCCTTCTGCATCACGATCGGCCGGGTCAGGTCACCCGCCGGCGCCGCCTGCCGTGGGCTGCTCGCCGGTGCGGGGGCCTCGACGTTCGGCTCGGGCTCACCCTCGGCGTCGTCGCCGAGGCCGAGTTCGGCGGCCCAGTTGGCCAGCCCGACGATCTGCTCACCGGGCAGCTTCGCACCCACCGGGGTGCCCGGGTTGACGGCGAACGACCAGGAGAGGTCGGGCCACTTCCGGATGAGCTGGACGAAGCGGACCTGGACCGTCTCGGCCGCCGGATCGGTATGGTCGGCGAGGCGCTGCGGAGAGGTGTAGGCCACCACGAAGGTCTGCCCGTCCAACTGCACGGCGGGCCAGACGAAGCCCGGATCGCCGGGACGGCTGCCGGGGGCGGAGTCGGCCGCCACCGGCATCAGAACCCGGGCCAACAGCAATGTGGACAGGAAGGTGTCCGTGCTGCCGGCCTCCGCGGCACCGTACAGGTCCTCCTCCACCTCGTTGGCGGGTTGGAAGGGCGGACCGGCGGGCGCGATGGGCGCACCGGACGCGGGCGCGATGGGCGCACCGGACGTGGGCGCGGTGGGCGCACCGGACGTGGATGTCGGATCCGAGGACTCGGACGGCGCCCCGGACACCGGCGTGAACAGCGACGGGCTCTCCACAGCCGGGCCGGCCGGACGGGCGGCCGGTGCCGCCACTCCGACGCCGGCATCCGTCCGGTCCTGGCGCGGCGGCGCCGGAGCGGCCGTCGGGGCGGCGACCGCCGACTCGGGCGTCACCGTCTGGACCGGGACGGTCGGCTCGGGCGGTGCTGCCGGCACCGCCACCGTCGGCTCCGCTGCCGCCACCGTCGGCTCCGGCCGGGGGGCCGGGAAGCGTACCGTCGGCTCGGGATCGACAGCCACCCGCTGGGGATCGACAGCCGTCGGCTCGGGATCGGCGACCGTCGGCTCCGGTCGGCCCGCCACCTTCGCGTCCTCCGCTGCCGGACGAACCGACGCCGCGCCCGCCCCGGTCGCGGACCGGTCCCCACCGCCGGCTGACCCGCCAGGCTGACCTGCGTGTCCGTTGCCGAGGGTGAGGTCCCGGGCCTCGATGATGGTGCCCTCTATGACGATCGGGGTGAAGCCGCGGCGCGGCGCGGGCGGAGCGGAGACCGGCTCGGCCGCCGAGGTCGGTTGTTCCTCCTCCGGCTGGCGACGGGGTAGCGCCTCGGTCGGATCACCGCCACCGGCGGTCGGATCACCGCCACCCGGAGCCGCCCAACCGACGGGGGTGCTCACCCGCAGCGGCCGAACCGGCCCGTCGGGCGGTGGCAGCGGCTGGGTCGTCTCCTCCTGCGGGACGGGACGGTTCCGGATGGTGGCCTGGTCGTCCTCGCTGAACACGAAAGCGCGGGTCGGCCCGTCGGACGGCTGTTCACCGGCCGGTCCCCGGCGGGGGAACGGTTGACCGCCTCGGAACCGCGACGGTGGTGCTGCCCGGTCGGCGAGGCGGTCACCGCGATGCGGCGAGCGACCGTTCGCCGGCTCGAAGAAGGATCGCTGACCCGTCGGCTGGGAGCCGGCCGGATCGCCGTTGGTGGGCGCGCCGGACCGGTCCGGCGCGGTGGGCCATCCGGGCCCGCCCGACGTCGGTTCCTACGTACGGCCCCCTGCCGGCCGTCGGGGTGACGCGCCGCCCACGGTGCCGGGG
>NZ_JBAGKI010000132.1:0-3968 GCF_036689795.1 Micromonospora palythoicola
GGGCGCCGGCCCGCGCCCCTGGTGCTCGGGCGCGGGGGGGGCGGGGGGGGGCGGGGGGGGGGGGGGGGCGCGCGCCCCCGCCCCCGCGACGGTGCCAAGGGAGAAACCCGTGAATTTCGATGCCTTGTTCGGCAACCTGGCCCAGCACACGGTGGACGGGTTGTCCAAAGGGGCCATCTACGCCCTCGTCGCGCTGGGGTACACCCTCGTCTACGGTGTGCTCCGCCTGATCAACTTCGCGCACTCCGAGATCTTCATGGTCGGCACGTTCGCGATTCTCGGTACCTGGTCGCTGCTCGGGATCACCGGCACGCCCTCGATCGGCATGGCGATCGTCTACCTGCTCATCGGTCTGGTCGTCGGTGCGGCGGCCTCCGGTGCCACCGCGTTGACCGTCGAGCGGGTCGCGTACCGGCGACTACGTCGGATGAACGCGCCGCCGCTGATCTTCCTGATCACCGCCATCGGTGTCTCGCTCGTCTTGGTGGAGATCTACGCACTGTGGATGGCGGGGTTCTTCTCCGGACGCGGCTTCAGCGAGAACCGGCTCGTGATCGGCATCCCGGCGCTGCTGAAGCAGGAGACCGTGCTGTCGGTGGCCGGCGCCAACATCACCAACGTGCAGATCATCATGGTGGTGTCGGCCCTGGTGATGCTCTACGGGCTGGACCAGTTCATCAACCGGACCCGGTACGGCCGGGGGGTGCGCGCGGTGGCGCAGAATCCGGACACCGCCGCGCTGATGGGGGTGCACCAGGACCGGGTGATCATGCTGGTCTTCGTGCTGGGTGGACTGATGGCGGGCGCGGCCGCTCTGCTGTGGAACATGCGGTACGGGATCACCAAGTTCGACATCGGTTTCGTGATCGGGCTCAAGGCGTTCACCGCCGCGGTGCTCGGTGGCATCGGCAATCTGCGGGGCGCGCTGCTCGGTGGCCTGCTGCTCGGTGTGATCGAGGTGTACGCCGCGACGTTGACCCGGTCGACCTGGGAGGACGTGGCCGCCTTCGTGGTGCTCGTGGTGGTGCTGATCTTCCGCCCGACCGGTCTGCTCGGTGAGTCTCTCGGAAAGGCGAGGGCATGACAGAGGCACTGCGACAGTTCAACGAGCGGCGCCGACACGCTTTTGGCGGCATGGCCGACCGTTGGCGGGCGCTGCCCCGCTGGCAGCGTTGGCTGGCGGTTCTCGCGGGGATCGCGTTCCTGTACTACCTGCCGTTCCTGGGTGACATCCCGGGGACGAACCTGATCATCCCAGGTCTCGACTGGTTCCGGACCGACTCCATCGCCGGCGGCTCGAACTGGGCCGGGGTGCTCTTCGTGTGCGCCCTGTACGTGCTGGTCGCGATCGGGCTCAACGTGGTGATCGGCCTGGCCGGTCTGCTCGACCTCGGTTACGTCGGCTTCTACGCGGTGGGTGCCTACAGCGTCGCGCTGTTCGGTTCGACCCAGTCGCCGGTGGTGCAGTCGCTGCAGCGGCAGTTCGGCCTGTCCGAGGAGTGGGCGGTCGCCTGGGCGGTGTGTATCCCGATCGCGCTGGCCTTCTCCCTGGTCGCCGGCGTGCTGCTGGGTTGGCCGACGCTCCGGTTGCGGGGTGACTACCTGGCGATCGTGACGTTGGGCTTCGGCGAGATCATCCGGATCGTGGCCAAGAACTCGGGATGGGCCGGCCAGGCGCAGGGCGTCGCGGGCATCCCGGGTCCGGAGGGGCCGCCGTCGGCCGACAACACCGTCTTCGGGCTGCTCAAGATCGAGCCCTGGTACTGGCTGGCGCTCACCGTGGTGCTGCTGATGGTCCTGCTGGTGCGCCGGCTGGAGCACAGCCGGGTCGGTCGGTCGTGGCTGGCCATCCGGGAGGACGAGGACGCCGCCGCGGTCATGGGTGTCTACCCGTTCAAGTTCAAGCTGTGGGCGTTCGCCATCGGCGCCGCCCTGGGCGGGTTGTCGGGTCTGCTCTTCGCCAGCCGGTCGACCTTCATCCAGCCGGAGACCTTCAACGTCCAGCTCTCCATCCTGTTCGTCGCGATGGTGGTGGTCGGCGGGTCCGGCAACATGGCGGGTGTGGCGCTCGGTGCGTTCCTGCTCGCCTACCTGCCGGAGCGGTTCCGGGACTTCTCGGAGTACCGGGTGCTGGCCTTCGGGTTGGCGCTGGTGCTCATCATGCTGCTGCGCCCGCAGGGTCTGCTGCCGAGCCGGCGGCGAACGCGGGAGTTGCAGGACCGGGCGAAGGAGGCTGCCGTCAATGTTGCCTAAGCAGATGACGTCGCCCGAGGACGCCGCCCCGCGCGAGGTGTTGCTCGAGGTGGACCAGGTCACCCTCCGCTTCGGTGGGGTGGTGGCGCTGGACAACCTGAGTTTCAACCTCTACAAGGGCGAGATCATCGGGTTGATCGGTCCGAACGGGGCCGGCAAGACCACCTGTTTCAACGCGATGACGGGTGTCTACCGGCCGACCTCGGGCGAGGTCCGCTTCGACGGGGAGCAGGTGAGCGGGCGCAAGCCGCACCGGATCAACCGGATGGGGATCGCCCGGACGTTCCAGAACATCCGGCTTTTCCCGGAGATGACCGCGCTGGAGAACGTGCTGGTGGGGGCTGATTCTCGGCACCACACGAGCGTGATCGGGGCGTTGTTCCGGCTCTACCGCGTCAAGCCCAAGCCGGAGGAGTTGCCGGTGGTCGACGCGACCAACGGGCTGGTCCGGTTCTGGCAGCAGGTCCGCCGGTCGTCGGCGCGGGTGTTCGGCATCTCCCGGCACACGTTGGAGGAGCGCGCCGGCGAGCGGAAGGCACTGGAGCTGCTGCGGTTCGTGGGCATCGCCGACCGGGCCAACGACCTGGCGCGCAACCTCCCGTACGGCTACCAGCGGCGGCTGGAGATCGCCCGAGCGCTGGCGACCGAGCCGAAGTTGCTCTGCCTGGACGAGCCGGCCGCCGGGTTCAACCCGGCGGAGAAGGAGGAACTGCTCGACCTGATCCGCAAGATCCGGGACCGCGGGTTCACGGTCCTGCTCATCGAGCACGACATGCGGCTCGTCATGGGGGTCACCGACCGGATCGTGGTCCTGGAGTTCGGCAAGAAGATCGCCGAGGGGTCGCCTGCCGAGGTACGGGACAACCCGAAGGTGATCGCGGCCTACCTGGGGGAGCCCGCAGATGCTGCTTGAGATCAACGACCTGACGCTGCGCTACGGCCGGATCGAGGCGCTGCACGGCATCAGCCTGCACGTCGAGGAAGGCGAGGTGGTCGCGCTCATCGGCGCCAACGGTGCCGGAAAGTCCAGCACGATGCGGGCCATCTCCGGACTCCGGCCGGTGGCTCTGGGCTCGATCCGGTTCAACGGTGAGGACATCACCAACCTGCGGGCCGACCTGCGGGTGCGTCGGGGCATCTGCCAGGCACCCGAGGGGCGGGGCATCTTCCCGGGCATGACGGTGCTGGACAACCTGGACATGGGGGCGTACACCCGGCGGGACCACGCCGGGATCGCCGCCGACCTGGACCGGGTGTTCACGCTGTTCCCCCGGCTGGCCGAGCGGCGCCGCCAGCAGGGTGGCACGCTCTCCGGCGGCGAGCAGCAGATGCTCGCGGTGGGCCGGGCGTTGATGAGCCGGCCGAAGCTGCTGCTGCTGGACGAGCCGTCGATGGGCCTCGCTCCGATGATCATCCAGCAGATCTTCGACATCATCACGGAGATCAACCAGCAGGGCACCACGATCCTGTTGGTGGAGCAGAACGCCCAGCAGGCGCTCTCCCGGGCCCACCGGGGGTACGTGCTGGAGACCGGCCGGATCGTCAAGGAGGGCACCGGGCAGGACCTGCTGCACGACCCGTCGGTCAAGGAGGCGTACCTGGGCGTGGCCTGAGTCGCGTCGCGGGGGGGGGCCGGGGGGGGCCACCCCCCCCGCCCCCGGGGGTTGGGCCCCCGGAACAGGGCGGGGCGGGCGGGGCCGACGCCCGCAGGGGGG
>NZ_JBAGKI010000133.1:0-2159 GCF_036689795.1 Micromonospora palythoicola
TGTCGGCGACGCGTGAAGACTGACCCCCAGGCGGCGGGCGAATCTGGACCCCCCTTCCAGTATCGGGAGGGTGTTGAGCGTGGAGGACTGGGCGGAGATCCGTCGTCTGCATCGGTCTGAGGGGATGCCGATCAAGGCGATCGCTCGCAAGTTGGCTGTCGGCCGGAACACGGTTCGGCGGGCGTTGGCGGCGGAGGGCCCGCCGCGGTATTCGCGGCCGGCGAAGCCGTCGATCGTGGATGCGGTGGAGCCGCAGATCCGGGAGTTGTTGCAGCAGTGGCCGCAGATGCCGGCGACGGTGATCGCGGAGCGGATCGGGTGGACGCGGTCGTTGACGGTGCTGAAAGACCGGCTGCGCCTGTTGCGGCCGTTGTTCACGCCACCGGATCCCGTGCAGCGCACGGACTATCTGCCGGGTGAGTTGGCGCAGTGTGATCTGTGGTTCCCGCCGGCGGACGTGCCGTTGGGGTTCGGCCAGGTAGGCCGGCCACCGGTGCTGGTGCTGGTCTGCGGCTATTCGCGGTGGCTGTCGGCGGTGATGATTCCGACCAGGCAGGCACCGGATTTGCTGGCCGGGCACTGGGAGCTGCTGAGCCGGCTGGGGGCGGCGCCAAGGGCTCTGGTCTGGGACAACGAGTCCGCAGTCGGGCAGTGGCGGGGCGGCCGGCCGCAGCTGACCGAGGCGATGAACGCCTTCCGCGGCAGTCTGGGGATTCGGGTGGTGCAGTGCCGGCCTGCGGATCCGGAAGCGAAGGGGCTGGTCGAGCGGGCCAACGGCTATCTGGAGACCTCGTTCCTGCCCGGTCGGTTCTTCGCCTCACCGCAGGACTTCAACGCCCAGCTGCAGGGATGGCTGGTGCGGGCCAACAGCCGGCACCACCGCGCACTGCATGCCCGGCCCGTCGACCGGGTCGACGCTGACCGGGCCGCGATGGTGCCCCTGCCGCCGGTCGCTCCGGTGACCGGGTGGCGGCTGTCGACCCGGCTGCCCCGCGATCACTACGTGCGCTTGGACGCCAATGACTACTCCGTGCACCCCTCGGCCATCGGCCGTCGGGTCGACGTCACCGCCGACTGCGACCAGGTCGAAGTGTTCTGCGAGGGCCGCCAGGTCGCCCGCCATGACCGGTGTTGGGCAGCCGGGCAAACCATCACCGACCCGAACCACCGGCAAGCGGCCGATCAGCTGCGGGCCGCCCGACGCCTGGCCACGGTCCCGCCCGTCGCCACCGACGTCGAATACCGGACCCTGACCGACTACGACCGCCTGTTCGGCCTGGACGCCGAGGAGGTGGCGTGATGGCCAGCAAGACCAGCCGCAACGTCGCTTCGGAGATCGCGTTCCTCACCCGCGCATTGAAGGCGCCGTCCCTGGCAGCGTCGGTCGAGCGTTTGGCAGAGCGGGCCCGGGCCGAGTCATGGACGCATGAGGAGTTCCTCGCCGCCTGCCTGCAACGCGAAGTCGCCGCCCGCGAAGCCCACGGCGGCGAGGGACGCATCCGGGCAGCGAAGTTCCCGGCCCGCAAGAGCCTGGAGGAGTTCGACTTCGACCACCAACGCTCCCTGAAGCGGGAAACCCTCGCCCACCTCGGCACCCTCGACTTCGTGGCCTCGAAGGAGAACGTCGTCTTCCTCGGCCCGCCCGGCACCGGCAAAACCCACCTGTCCATCGGCCTGGGCATCCGCGCTTGCCAGGCCGGACACCGGGTCGCGTTCGCCACCGCCGCCCAGTGGGTGTCCCGCCTCGCCGACGCCCACCACGCCGGCCGCCTGCAAGACGAACTCGTGAAGCTCGCCCGGATCCCGCTGCTGATCGTCGACGAGGTCGGCTACATCCCCTTCGAAGCCGAAGCCGCGAACCTGTTCTTCCAACTCGTGTCCAACCGCTACGAACGAGCCAGCCTGATCGTCACCAGCAACAAGCCCTTCGGCCGCTGGGGCGAAGTCTTCGGCGACGACGTCGTCGCCGCAGCCATGATCGACCGCCTCGTCCACCACGCCGAAGTCATCTCGCTCAAGGGCGACAGCTACCGACTCAAAGACCGCGACCTCGGCCGCGTCCCGGCGGCCACGAAGACCAACGACTAGCAAAGACCAACCAGCGAAGGGGGTTCGTTTTCGGCCGTCGCCAGGGGGTCCGTTTTCAGCCGTCGTTGACA
>NZ_JBAGKI010000134.1:0-1270 GCF_036689795.1 Micromonospora palythoicola
CGGGTCTGCTGCACCGGCAGATGACAGGTGTAGTCACGCGGCCCGACTGGCCGGTGGGTGCATGATGGTCTCGAATTCGATGGGGGTCAACCGGGACAGTGACCGTTGGCGTCGGCGGCGGTGGTAGGTCCGTTCGATCCAGGTCACGATCGCGATCCGGAGTTGCTGGCGGCTGGTCCAGGATCGCCGGTTGAGGACGTTGTTCTGCAGGAGGCCGAAGAAGGATTCCATGGCGGCGTTGTCGCCGGCGGCGCCGACGCGGCCCATCGAGCCGGTCATCTGGTGGCGGTTGAGGGCTCGGACGAATTTCCTGGACCGGAATTGGGATCCGCGGTCGGTGTGCAGGATGCAGCCGGCCAGGTCACCGCGTCTGGCTGCGGCGTTGTGCAGTGCGGCGACGGCCAGGCGGGACTTCATCCGTGAGTCGATGGAGTAGCCGACGATGCGGTGGGACCAGACGTCCTTGATCGCGCAGAGGTAGAGCTTGCCTTCGGTGGTGTGGTGTTCGGTGATGTCGGCCAGCCACAGCCGGTTCGGGCCGTTGGCGGTGAAGTCCCGCTGGACCAGGTCGTCGTGCACGGGTGGGCCGACCTTGCCGCCCTTGCCGCGACGTTTGCGCTTGCCGAAGGCGCTCCACCAGCCGTTGCTGGAGCAGATCCGCCACGCGGTGCGGTCGGCCATCGGCTGCCCGGCGTCGCGGGCCTCGTCGACGAGGAACCGGTAGCCGAACTCCGGATCGTCGCGGTAGGCGTCGAACAACGCGTTGGCCCGATACGCCGCCACCTCATCGGCGCTGGTGACGGGTCGGGCACGCCATCGGTAGTAGGGCTGACGAGCGATCTTCAATACCCGGCACGTCACCGCCACGGGGATCCCGTCGGCGGCCAGCTCACTCACGAGCGGGTAGAGCCTTTTCCCGGCAGATGCGCCTGCGACAAGTAGGCAGCGGCCCGGCGCAGGACCTCGTTCTCCTGTTCCAACAACCGGATCCGCTTGTGGGCCTCGCGCAGCTCGGCCGACTCGGTGCCGGTCGTCCCGGCCGCGGCGCCGGCGTTGACGTCGGCCTGGCGCAGCCACTTGAACAACGTCATCGGGTGCACCCCGAAGTCCTTGGCGATCTGCTCGACCGTCACGCCTGGCTCGCGGTCACGGGCCACACGCACGACGTCATCGCGGAACTCTCGGGGGTAGGGCTTGGGCACAGCGACATCCTTCCAGCTAGCCGTCAGGGCAAGCCATCTCAGATGTCACCTATCGGTGCAGCAGACCC
>NZ_JBAGKI010000135.1:0-1039 GCF_036689795.1 Micromonospora palythoicola
TGCCTGAAGTGACCGCTGTCAGTCTTGGTATGCCGCCCGTGCCGCCGCCGCCGCTCGCGTCTCGTCGGGTCAGTCGTCAGATCATGGTGGGGTCGGTGCCGGTGGGTGGTGGTGCGCCGGTGTCGGTGCAGTCGATGACGACCACGTTGACCTCTGATGTGAATGCCACGTTGCAGCAGATCGCGGAGTTGACGGCGTCTGGGTGTCAGATCGTGCGGGTGGCGGTGCCGAGTCAGGATGATGTGGAGGCGTTGCCGGCGATCGCGGGTAAGTCGCAGATCCCGGTGATCGCGGATATCCATTTTCAGCCGAAGTACGTGTTCGCCGCGATCGACGCGGGGTGTGCGGCGGTGCGGGTCAATCCGGGTAACATCCGGCAGTTCGATGACAAGGTCAAGGAGATCGCGGCGGCGGCGTCCGCCGCTGGTACGCCGATCCGGATCGGGGTCAACGCCGGTTCGTTGGACAAGCGGTTGCTGGCCAAGTACGGCCGGGCGACGGCGGAGGCGTTGGTCGAGTCGGCGTTGTGGGAGTGCTCGTTGTTCGAGGAGCACGGTTTCCGGGACATCAAGATTTCGGTGAAGCACAACGACCCGGTGGTGATGATCCGGGCGTACCGGCAGCTCGCGGCGCAGTGTGACTATCCGTTGCATCTGGGGGTGACCGAGGCCGGGCCGGCGTTTCAGGGGACCATCAAGTCGGCGGTCGCCTTCGGGGCGTTGCTGGCCGAGGGGATCGGGGACACGATCCGGGTGTCGCTGTCCGCGCCGCCGGTCGAGGAGATCAAGGTCGGTAACCAGATCCTGGAGTCGCTCGGGCTGCGTGAGCGGGGTTTGGAGATCGTGTCGTGCCCGTCCTGTGGGCGGGCTCAGGTGGATGTCTACAAGCTGGCCGAGGAGGTCACCGCCGGCCTGGAGGGGCTGCCGGTGCCGCTGCGGGTCGCCGTGATGGGCTGCGTGGTCAACGGTCCCGGTGAGGCCCGTGAGGCTGATCTGGGTGTGGCCTCCGGCAACGGCAAGGGGCAGATCTTCGTCAAGGG
>NZ_JBAGKI010000014.1:0-107360 GCF_036689795.1 Micromonospora palythoicola
TTGGGCCGGGGGGCGGTCGCCATCGTCCGCGGCGCCGCCACCTGACGGGCGCAGCTCGCCCGCCCCGACCGGGCCCGGGTCAGGACCGGGCCCACCGGCTCCGGTCCTGACCCGTCCGGAGGTGGACGGCGGGCCTGCTGAGCGCCGTCCGGCGGACCGGCCAGCCCCAGCACGGCAACCGACCCGCCCGCACTCAGCTCCACGGTGCCCCACGTCCGGACAGCGGCGCGCGACTCACCCCGGCGAGCCGCGACGCCGCGGCCGAGGCTAGGCACTGCCACCGGCAGCGGACAAGGTCCGCCGAGTCCCAGCCCGCACTATTCCCACCAGGGAACAATCCCGGCAGTCCGGCGTAACGCCTCACCCGACTCCGACGCTGATCGGCGTCGAACCGCCGTCGCGCGGTGGTGGCCTTCGCTGGGTGCGCCGCCTTCGATGGCGGTGGTCAGAAGTGACGCAGCAGGTCCGGGAAGGCTTGCAGGTGCAGCACACCGGCGTCCGCCGGGTCCAACTCGTCGTGCTCCAGCACCCAGGTGTTCGCGTTCGGGATGAACACCGCGTTCCAGCCGGCGGCCCGGGCGGGCAGGATGTCCGAACGTGGCGAGTTGCCGACCATCCAGGCCCGGCCCGGATCCAGCGCGTGCCGCCCAGCCAGCCACCGGTAGGTCTCGACGTTCTTCTCCGCCACGATGTGCGCGGCGGAGAAGTGGTGCAGCAACCCGCAGGCGTCCAGCTTGCGCTGCTGCTCCGCACGCTCGCCCTTGGTCAGCAACAGCAGCTCGTGCCGGCCGGCCAACTCGTCCAGGGCGTCGGCCACCCCCGGCATCAGCTCGACCTGGTGCGTCACCAGGGCCACCGCCAGCTCGTCGATCTCCCGGCGCTCCGCCTCGGTGGCCGGACGCTGGCGCAGCCGTTCCAGGCACTCCCGCAGGCTGCGCAGGAAGACCTTGCTGCCGTACCCGTGGGTGACGGCGTTGGCCCGCTCGATGTCGTCGAGCACGGCCCGCAGCTGCGCCCGGTCCAGCGTGGGATGGTCCAACCACTCCAGGAAGTCGTCGATCACCCGCTCGAACACGACGTTGTTCTCCCAGAGGGTGTCGTCGGCGTCGAAGACCAGCACCCGTCCCGGCTCGATGGCTGTCTCACGCGTCACCTGGCGGACTCTAGGCGAACCGGCGCACGCCCGACGACCCGATAACCGGAGACCTGTCCCCGATCGGCTGCATTCCAGTGACCGTCGTACCGGCGTGTGGAGTCACTGGAATGCAGCCGATCGTCGGCTCAGGCCGGCGTGAAGACCACCCGGGAGCGGATCCTCCGGAAGCCGGTCCGCTCCAGCTCCGCCACCACCGCCACCCGGTGCGCGTCCACGTCGGCGACCACCTCGTACGCCCCGCCGCCGGCCAACGCCGCGACCGCGTCGGCCAGCAGCTCACCCAACACCGACTCGTCCAGCAGGCCGAGGTAGGCGATCATCGGGAAACAGGCGTCGGCCGTCGGCCCCGCCAGCCCCACCGGTTCGTCGCCGTGCAGTCCGACGCGCCAGTTGCCGAGCGGCGTACCGGTCAACCAGGCCATTGGATCGCGGGCCAGGTCCACTCCGGCCACCGCCCGGGCGGTCTCGGCACCGGTCAGCACCACCGGTTCGGCGATCCGGGCCACCAGCGCCTCGATCTCCGCCGCGTCGGCGGCGGGGCGGAACGAGAACCGGCCGGACGGAGCCGGCAACGGACCACCCGCCCAACTGAACCGCAGCCGCTCCCCCCGCTCGACCAGTCCCGCGAGCCGGGCCGCAGCCATCGTCGCCTCGGCGACCGCCCGCACCTCGGGCTGCCGCCGCCAGTACGCCGGCAGCGCCGCGTGGTACACCTTCGGGCCACCCAGCGCGTCATGCGCGGCGCGCAGCAACGCCGCACCGACCTCCGACGCCGTGCCGACCGGCCCCGTAGGGTCGACCGGCCCCGCGGGATCGACCAGGCGCACGGCGTCGACCGACCCGGCGGGCTCGGCCGGCCGCGCCGCACCGGTGAACGAACTGAGATCCAGGTCGAAGCGTTCCAGCCACGGTTCGCCGACGGCACCGGGCAGCAGCAGCCAGGCGGCGCGCCCCACCACCCGGTCGCCGCGCAGCGCGACGAAGGTGTGCTCCGGCCGGTAGCCGCCACCGGCGATCCCGTCGGCGTAGCTGATCTGTCGCAGTTGCGGCAGCGGGTCAGTCATCGAGTCGAACAGTTTCTCCTCGCCCGCGACGAGCGGGCGGATGACCACATCGGTCATGGCAGATCCTCCGGGACAGCGACGCCCCGGGTCAGATCCGCGTGGACGCCGGGCCGCGGACGGGGCGCAGAACATCGGACATTGTTCTGACCTCCTCTCCACTCGATCGGCGTGCCCGCGAACCTACGCCCCCACCCCACCCCCCGCAACCACCCGCCCCCTCCCCCTCCCCGTCCTCCTTCCCCCTCTCGGTTGATCAAGAAGTTTGCGTCGTTCCCGCGCACGAACTCCGACCAAAACTTCTTGATCACCGCGCCGGGATGGGCCGGGAGGGGCCGGGAGGGGGCGGGGAGGGGGCGGGAGGGTGGGGTGGGTCAGTGGGGGTTGAAGAGGGTTTCGCTGAGGAGGTGTTCGCGGTGTTCCTGGGTGTCGGGGCGTAGGCGGCCGCCGCGGGTGAGCATCACCATGCCGTGCAGCAGGCTCCAGCCCAGCTCGGCGAGGATGTCGGCGTCGCGGCCGGCGGCCAGGGGCGTCAGCGCGGTGCGCAGCTCCGCGAAGGTCGCCGCGACCGTCTCGGGCACCTGCTCGGCGCCGAGGGTCAGCTCCGGTGTGTGGGCGAACATCGCGTCGTAGACCTCGGGATTGGCGTACGCGAAGTCCAGGTAGGCCGCCGTCACCGCCGGCCAGATCTCCGTCGGGTGGTCGACCGCCTCGCGTGCGCCGGTCAGTGCGGCGGCCAGGTCGGCGAAGCCGCGCACCGCGACGGCGGCGACCACCGCGTCCCGATCGGCGAAGCGCTGGTAGAGCGCACCGAGGTCGACGTCGGCGCGTTCGGCGAGCCGGCGGGTGGTCACCGCGGCCAGGCCCTCGGCCTCGGCCAGCTGCCAGGCGGTGGTGACGATAGCGTCGCCGTCCCGCCCGGTGCCTGGTTCGTCTGCTCCGGACACGCCGCCGATGCTAGCCCCACGTCACGCAGGGTCACCCGGTCGCGACGGATTGGCGACTGAAGGCGGCGGCCCGGTCAGCGGCGCAGGGTGAGGATGAGGTCGGCGACCAGGGCGGTCCAGCCCGTCTGGTGCCACGCGCCGAGACCGGCGCCGTTGTCGCCATGGAAGTACTCCGGGAAGGCGACCAGGTCGCGCCAGTCCGGGTGGGTCTGGAACAACTGGGCCGCCCCGTAGATCGGCCGGCGGCCCCAGCCGTCGCGGGTGAACAGCGCGATCAGCCGGGCCGACAGATCGTCGGCGATCTCGTCCAGGGTCTTCTTCACCCCGGAGCGGGTCGGGTACTCCACCTGCAGGTCGTCACCGAAGAACGCGGCGTAGTCACGCAACGCGCTGATCAGCAGGAAGTTGGTCGGCATCCAGATGGGGCCACGCCAGTTCGAGTTGCCACCGAACAGGCCGCTCGTCGACTCGGCGGGCTCGTAGCCGACGCAGAACTCCTGCCCGCCCAGGGTCACCGCGAACGGCTTGTCCAGGTGGGCGCGGGACAGCGTCCGCAGCCCGTACTCGGAGAGGAACTCGTCGGTGTCCAGCATCCGGGCGAGCAACCGCACCACCTGCTCCGGGCCGCACATGGACAGCAGCCGCTGCTGCCGCCCGTCCGGGCCGAGCCGCCGCGCGCCGACCACCGAGGCGTACTCGGGCCGGTTGGTCAGGAACCAACGCAGCCGGGCACCCAGTTCGGGCAGCCGGTGCAGGGTCCGCGCGGTCAGTCGGGTCACCGCGGCCAGCGGCAGCAGACCCACCACCGAGCGCACCTTCAACGGCACCTTCGTGCCGTCGGCCAGCCGCAGCACGTCGTAGAAGAACGCGTCCTCGTCGTCCCACAACCCCTGGTCGTACGCGGCCGCCGCGATGTAGGCGAAGTGTTCGAAGAACTTCGTCGCGGTGTCCACCCAGGTGCGGTCGTGCTCGGCCAGCACGATCGCGATGTCCAGCAGGTTGAGCGCGTACATCGCCATCCAGCCGGTGCCGTCGGACTGCTCCAGCACCCCGGCCACCGGCAGCGCGGCCGAGCGGTCGAACGGGCCGACGTTGTCCAGCCCGAGGAACCCGCCCTCGAAGACGTTGTTGCCGCCGGTGTCCTTGCGGTTGACCCACCAGGTGAAGTTCATCAGCAGCTTGTGCATCATCCGGGCCAGGAAGTCGTGGTCCCGGCTCCCGTCGATCTCGAACACCTTCAACGCCGCCCAGGCGTGCACCGGCGGGTTGACGTCGCCGAAGGCCCACTCGTACGCCGGGATCTGCCCGTTGGGGTGCAGGTACCACTCCCGCAGCAGGAGCAGCAACTGTTCCTTGGCGAAGTTGGGGTCGACCCGGGCGATGCTCACGCAGTGGAAGGCCAGGTCCCAGGCGGCGTACCACGGGTACTCCCACGGGTCCGGCATGGAGATCACGTCGAAACTGGTCATGTGCCACCAGTGGCTGTTGCGCCCGTACCGTCGACCGGCCGGCGGGGTCGAGCCGGGGTCGCCCTCCAGCCACCGTTTGACGTCGAAGTGGTAGAACTGCTTGCCCCACATCAGCCCGGCGATGGCCTGCCGCGCGATCAACGCCTCGTCGGCGCTGGCCTCGGCCGGGATGACCGCGTCGAAGAACCGGTTCGCCTCGGCGCGACGGGCCCACACCACCGCGTCGAAGCCGTCGCCCAGGTCGGCCGGCGGCGGCTGGCCGCCGCCCGGCGGCGGGGCGGTACGGGTCAGCCGCAGCCGGATCCGCCGTTGCTCGCCGGCCGGCACGTCCAGCACGTAGTGCAACGCCCCCTTGGTGCCCTCCAGGTCCGGGTTGACCGTCTCCGCCCCGTCGACCACGTGGTCGTTGATGCCGTCCTTCGGGTACGGGGTACGACTCGGCAGCCCCCACAGCCGCTCGGCGTTCGTGTCGTTGTCGCAGAGCAGCGGCGTCGGGTCGCCGTCGCCTTCGAGCATGATCTGACCGAGCACCCAGTGCTCGCCGACGAGCCGCCGTCCGGCTCCGACGATCCGGGGCACCCGGTCACCGCCGGGCAACCCCCATGCCCAGGTGTTGCGGAACCACAGGTGCGGCAGCACGTGCAGCCGGTCGGCCTCCTCACCACGGTTGGCCACGGTCACCACGACGCACATGTCGGTCGGGCCGGCCTTTGCGTAGTCGACGGTCACCGCCCAGTACCGGTCGTCGTCGAAGATGCCGGTGTCGACCAGCTCGTACTCGGTGTCGTCCCGGCCGCGCAGCCCGTTGACCGCGACCAGTTCGTCGTACGGGAAGGCGGCCTGCGGGTAGTGGTACCGCCACCGCATCCAGGAGTGGGTGGGCGTGGAGTCCTCGTACCACCAGTACTCCTTGGCGTCCTCGCCGTGGTTGCCGCCGTCGCCACCGAGGCCGAACATCCGCTCCTTGATGATCGGATCCCGTCCGTTCCACAACGCGAGCGCGAAACAGAACGTCTGCCGGTCGTCGCACACGCCCGCCATGCCGTCCTCGGACCACCGGTAGGCTCGGGACCGCGCATGGTCGTGGGGAAAGTAGTCCCAGGCCGTGCCGTGCTCGCTGTAGTCCTCCCGTACCGTCCCCCACGCCCGCTCGGACAGATAGGGACCCCATGCGCGCCAGTCCTGCTCCCCGGCATCGGCCTGGGCGAGCCGGATCCGCTCGACGTCGGGGGCGGAGGGCGAACTGTCATTGATCACCTGAACATCTTCGACGCCGCCGGGGTACTTCTCCACAGCGGCCATTGTCGTCGTGTCGTGTTACGCCTCGCCGCCGTGGAGGAAAGTTGATCGAGATTCGCTACGGTTCGCAGGTCTGCGGCGAGCTGACCAGCGCCGCCAGCCGCGAGTGGCTGGTCCCCGACGGCCTGGGCGGATTCGCGATGGGCACCGTGGGTGGGTTGCGCACCCGCCGATACCACGGGCTGCTGGTGGTCCCGGGCGCGACGCCGGCCTCCCGCACCGTGGGACTGGCGAGCCTCGATCCGGCGGTGCTGCTGCCCTCCGGCGCCCGGGTGCGCCTCGGCGCGCACGAGTGGGTCTCCGGCGACGTGGATCCGCGCGGCTTCGAGCTGCTGGAACGCTTCGACCTGGCCGACGGTCTGCCGCGCTGGCGGTGGCGGGTCGGCGACGTGGTGATCGAGCGGGAACTGGCCATGCTGCCCGGCCGTTCCTGTGTCGCGGTGGTGCATCGGCTGGTCAGCGGCCCTCCGGTCGAGCTGGAGCTGGCCGCCGCCGGCACCTGGCGGGACGCGCACGGCGAGCGACGCGGCGACGGGCCACCCCTGCGGATGGACCCGGTCGACCGTGGCGCGGTGATCGAGGGGGCGTACCGGCTGTCCGGGCCCGGCTGGTCGCCGCAGGGCCACTGGTGGCGGGGCGTGTACCACCGCGAGGAGGCGGCCCGGGGCCTGCACCCGGACGAGGACCTGTGGTACGCGGGCCAGTTCCGCGACACCCTGCACCGCCCCGGCGACACGCTGTCGGTGCTGGCCTGGGCCACGGACCTGGAGCAGGAACCGCCGCCCGGCCCGCAGGTGGTGGCGGCGGCGCGGCACCGCAACCGGCAGGTGGTCGCGGCGGCCAGGCCGGCCGACGCGGTCGAGGCGACCCTGGCGCTCGCCGCCGACGCGTTCGTGGTGCGGACCGCCACCGGGCCGGACGTGGTGGCCGGCTACCCGTGGTTCGGCGCCTGGTCCCGGGACACGATGATCTCGTACGAGGGGCTGTTTCTGCGTACCGGCCGGGCCGACCTCGGCCGCGAGCTGCTGCGCTCGTACGCGGCGACGCTGTCGGAGGGGATGCTCGCCAACACCGCCGACACCGGGCGGGTCGAGTACAACACCGTCGACGGCACGTTGTGGTTCCTGCACGCGGTCAGCCGGCACGTCACCGTCACCGGCGACACCGACCTCGGCGACGAACTGCTGCCGGCGCTGCGCGCGGTGGTCGACGCGCACGTGGCCGGCACCCGGTACGGCATCGCCGTCGACCCGGCCGACGGACTGCTCACCTGCGGCGCCCCCGGGGCCGCGCTGACCTGGATGGACGCCCGGGTGTACGGAGTGCCGGTCACCCCTCGGCACGGCAAGCCGGTCGAGGTCAACGCCCTGTGGATCAACGGGGTGGCCGGGATCGCCGAGCTGGCCGAACTCGCCGGACAGGACGCCGACGAACTGCACCGGCTGCACGATCGGGCGGTCAAGGCGTTCCGGGACCGCTTCCCCACCCCGGCCGGCTGGCTGCACGACGTGGTCGACGCGCCCGCGCCGGCGTACCCGCTCGGTGGTGCCGCCCACCACGACGACGACCTGCTGCGTCCCAACCAGCTGCTGGCCTGGTCGCTGCCGTTCGCGCCGATGGAGCCGGACGCCGGGGCACTGGGCCACCTCGGCGCGGGGCTGCTCACCCCGCTGGGCCCGCGCAGCCTGTCCCCCGACTGTCCCGGCTTCCTCGGCCGGCACCGGGGCGGACCGGCCGAGCGGGACACCGCGTACCACCAGGGCACGGTCTGGCCGTGGCTGATCGGCCCGTACGCCGACGCCGTCCGGCGGGCCGGGCTGCCGGTCGACGACCTGTTCACCGGTCTGGAGGCGCACCTGAGCGAGTACGGCCTCGGCTCGGTCAGCGAGACCGCCGACGGCACGGCCCCGCACACCGCCACCGGGTGCCCCTTCCAGGCGTGGTCGGTCGCGGAGCTGCTGCGCGTCCGCCGGTAGCGCTTTACACCCCCGCAACGGTTACGTCTCCGCCGGTTAGCCAGCTACGACCAGGATTGGTCCCGATCCGGCCGCAACGCGAACGCCACCCGTCAGGGGGCTTCCCAGGGGTGCGCGGAGACAACTCAAAGGGGGCGCGTATGTCACCGAACGCCGACGTGATCGACATCAACCCCGCACGCTCGCAGCGGGTGCTGATGCTGTCGTGGGAGTACCCGCCGGTGCTCGTCGGCGGGCTCGGTCGACACGTGCACGCCCTGTCGGTCGCCCTGGCCGCCGCCGGTCACCACGTCACCGTCGTCACCCGCCACACCGACGGCGCACCCCTGGAGGAATACGTCGACGGCGTCCACGTCGTCCGCGCCGCCGAAGACCCCGTCACCTTCCCCCTCGCCACCACCTCACTACTGGCCTGGACCATGGCCTTCAACCACACCCTCACCCGCGCCGCCCTGCACGCCACCACCACCGCCACCTACGACGTCATCCACGCCCACGACTGGCTCGTCGCCCACACCGCCATCACCCTGCGCGACCACCTCCACCTCCCCCTCGTCACCACCATCCACGCCACCGAAGCCGGCCGACACCAAGGCTGGCTCCCCGACGACATGAACCGCACCATCCACGGCGTCGAACACTGGCTGAGCAACGCCTCGAACCGGGTCATCGCCTGCTCCGGCTACATGCGCGATCAGGTCACCACGCTGTTCGACACCCCCGGGCACCGCGTCGACGTGGTGCCCAACGGCGTCGACGACCGGGCCTGGCGGGCCCGGCCCCGCGCGGTCGCCTCGGCCCGCGCCCGCTTCGCCGGTGACGGTCCGCTGGTCGGGTACGCCGGCCGGCTGGTCTACGAGAAGGGCGTGCAGCACCTGGTCGACGCGGTGCCGAAGCTGCGCGCGCGGCATCCCGGGCTGCGGGTGCTGATCGCCGGAGACGGCCCCTACCGGGGCGAGTTGGAGGACCGGACCCGTCAGCTCGGGCTCGGCGGCACCGTCCGCTTCACCGGTTTTCTCGACAACACCCAACTGCCGGCGGTGCTCGGCGCCACCGACGCGACGGTGGTGCCCAGCCTCTACGAACCCTTCGGCATGGTGGCGCTGGAGGCCGCGGCGGCCGGAGCCCCGCTGGCCGTGGCCCGCACCGGCGGGCTGGCCGAGATCGTCGAACCGGGCGTCACCGGCGTCACCTTCCCGCACAGCGACCCGTCGGCGCTGGCCGGTGCCGTGGGGCAGCTGCTCGGCGACGAGGTCTTCGCCCGCCGGGTCGCCCGGCAGGCACGCAGCATGGTCGGCCGGCGGTACGGCTGGGCCACCATCGCCGCCCGCACCGCCGAGGCGTACGCCGCGGCCCGCCGCGAGCACGTCACACCGCAGCCCCGGCGCACCGCCGCCGAGCTGCCCACGCGCCGACAGACCATCGCCATCCCGGACGGCAACCTCCTCGCGGTGGGCGGGGCCGCCTCCTGAATGGACCGGCCGGATAGGTGAATCCCGATCCGCTGGCTAGGGTCTGTGTCGACGTCCACGGTCCGACCGAAGACGTCGACACGGACCCTGGGGGTGTACGCCGGACGCGGCGGATGGGAGCGATGTGCGAACGGTGATCGCCGGCCGGTACCGGCTGCTCGACCAGGTCGGGCGCGGCGGGATGGGGACGGTCTGGCGGGCCGAGGACGAGCTGCTGCACCGCCAGGTGGCGATCAAGCAGGTGGTGCTGCCGGCCTGGCTCGGCGGGGACGAGCTGGACCAGTTGCGGGCCCGTACCCTGCGTGAGGCGCGGACCGCGGCGCGGCTCAACCACCCCAACGTGGTCCGCGTCTACGACGTGGTCTCCGAGGCCGACGTGCCGTGGATCGTGATGGAGTACGTGCCGTCGCGCACCCTCCAGGACCTCCTCGACGCCGGCGGGCCGCTGCCGCCGCAGCGGGCCGCTCGGATCGGTCTGGCCCTGCTGGACGCGCTGCGGGCGGCGCACGACGCCGGGGTGCTGCACCGCGACGTCAAGCCGGCGAACGTCCTCGTCGCCGACGACGGTCGGGTGCTGCTCACCGACTTCGGGCTGGCCGTGTTCGACGGTGGCGATCAGACGATGACCGGGCCCGGCACCATCCTGGGCTCGCCGCAGTACGTCGCGCCGGAACGGGCCGCCGAGGGGGTGTCCAGCGAGCAGGCCGACCTCTGGTCGCTCGGCGCCACGCTGCACGCCGCGGTCGAGGGCCGCGCCCCGTACGCCCGCAGCACCGCCATGGCGACGCTGAGCGCGCTGGCCGCCGCACCACCGGACCCGGCGCCGCATGCCGGGCCGCTGTCGGCGGTGCTGGCCGGGCTGTTGCGCCGCGACCCCGCGCACCGCACCGACCACACCGAGACGCGCCGTCGGCTGCTGGCCGCGGTCGGGCCCGCCGACGAGCCCGACCGGTCGGGTGCGGAGACCGCTGCCCTGCCCACGGCCGGATCGTCGCCCGCCGACACCGCCGCGTCGCCCGAAGCCGCAGCCGCTCCGGCGACGCACGAGCCGGACCGGGCCCACCGGCACGACGCGGACCGGAGTCACCGGAACGAGCCGGAGCAGACCAGCGGGCACGGCTCGGACCGGATCGGCGGCTCCCCGTCGCCCACGTCGTCCGCCGGCACCTCGACGGTCACGCCGGACGGCGAGCCGCGCCGGGATGCCGTGGCCCGGCCCTGGGCCCTGGCGGCGGTCGCCGTGCTGGTCGCCATGGCGGCCGGGATCGGCACCGCCCTCACGGTGGTCGGCACGGGCGCGGACCAATCCTCGGAGCCGGGCAGCCCTCAGTCGTACGACGTGGGCGCGCCCGGGCCGGACAACCCGTTACCGCGCGACGGACGACGCCCGCCCCCGCCCGGTCCGCCGCCCGGCGGCCTCGTCCCTCCGCCGCTGCCCTGCGTACGGCCGTGGGTGGACGGTGCCTCGCTGCGCTCCGCCCCGCCCCGGCCCGCCGACGGGTTCCGGCCGCCCGCCGGGTGGGTGTGGCATGCCGACGCCGGCGGCTTCCGGGTGGCGTTGCCGGCCGACTGGCGGCACTCCCGCGAGGACGACGTGGCCTGCTTCCAGGATCCGGCCACCGGTCGCGCGTTCACCGTGGCGGACAGCGCGGACGCCACCACCGAGCCGACGGCCCGACTGCGGGCGGTGCGGGATCGGGAGTTGGCCGGCGGCACCCTGCCGGGCTACCAGGAGTTCCGGCTCGGTCGGGTCGGCGAGGCGATCGAGTGGGAGTTCAGTTGGCTGACACCGCACGGTGACCGGCTGCGCGCCACGCAGATCGTGCCGGACGGTCCGGCGCGGAGCCGCTCCTGGACGCTGGGCTGGATCACGCACGAGCGGGACTGGACGACCGCGGCGAGCCAACTGGCCACCGTCCGGCTCGGCTTCCGAACCGGACGGTAGAACCGGTGTCAGCCGGTGAGTGCCACGATGCCGCGGATGGTCCAGCGGTTACCCTCCGCGTCTTCCGTGGTGAACGCACAGTCGCCGAAGATGTCGTCGGTGAGAACGTCCGTGACCGGGGCACCGGCCGCTCGCACCCGTTCCAGGAGTGTCTCGACCTCCCAGCCGTTGGTCCCGATGGTGAATCGGTGGTGTGCCCCGTCGGAGGCAGCCGGTCCGTTCGGACCGGCGCCGGCCTGACCGATCGTGACCCGGTTGAAGTAACCCAGCGAGAGGTCGACCCGGTGGACCGCACCGGTCCCGTCGGTTTCGACCGCCTTCTCCTCAAAGCCGAGGACGTCGACGAGGAACCGTCGACCGATCTCGATGTCCCGGTAGAGAACCATGAGACCTCCTGGCGTCGGAGCATCAAACGGTACGGGTCGATTCAGCGTAGCGACAGGCGGCAACACAGCCACCGGCGTCAACCGCCCGACACCGCACGGGAAATCGGCGAGCCCACCCGGTGCAGCGTGCCGTCGGGATCGACGAGAGCGAACTCGCGCAGGTCGTACGGGGTGTCCCGGGGACCGGTCAGCCGGCCCTCGACACCTGACGCGGCCCACTCGGCGTGCAGCGCGTCGACGTCGGAGACATAGAGGTAGACGGTCGAGGCGGTGCGGGCGGGATCATGCTCGGCCCACTCGGTGAGGTGCAGCGAGACAGCGTCGCGTTCGACGAATCCGTACCGCTCGCCCCCTGGGTAGGCACGCACGGTGAAGCCCAGCCTGCGGTAGCGGTCGAGCGCGGCATCCAGGTCGCGTACCGGCACGACCGGGGCGACACGCTCGAACCTGATCTTCTCGGCCATCCGGTCCTCCCGCCAGCACTCCGTCGGCCAGGACGGTAACCCGCCCCACCGACATCCACCCGGGCCTCGGGCGACACCGCCGTCCCATGGCCGACAGATCGTGCCGACCAACCGCCACGCGCTGCCATACTCCCTGGTGGTCGGCGCGGTCCACGGACCTACTCCGACAACCGTCCGAAGTGGACGACGAAGACGGTCCCCCTGCGGCGCCGCCGCGAACTACAGTGGCGTAGTTTTGGCGCTCAAGATCCCTGGGGAGGGCGAGCCGAGATGATGGGACCGTCGCACGCGCTGTCTGGCGCGGCGGTATGGCTGAGCGGGTCCTGGGCGCTACAGCACTTCTACGACTACGAGCAGTCGCCGTTGGCGTTGGCCGTCGGCACCGCCGTCTGCGCCGGTGGGGCGCTGCTGCCCGATCTCGATCTGTCCGGCAAGGTCACCCGCAACCAGGGTGGCGCCACCGTGGCCCGTACGTTCGGCGTCTTCTCGCTGTTCGTCGCCGAGGTGGTGGAGAAGGTCTCGCTGGGCGTCTACTACGCCACCAAGCTCAGCCGTGATCCCAAGCGCAGCAACGGTCACCGGACGCTCACCCACACCATCCCGTTCACGGTGCTGGTGGGTTGGGGCACCACCACGCTGTGCGCCCGGTACGGCAAGTGGGCGGTCATCGGCATCCTGTTCTTCATGATCGGTCTCGCCCTGCGTGGCCTGTTCGACGAGTGGGCCGAGCGCGCGGGCTGGGTCATCGTCACCCTGGTCTCGGCCGGCGCGGCCACGTTCACCGCGGCGAACCTGCCCGGCGACCGGGGTTATCCGATGATCGGGCTGGCCGTCGGCGTGGGCTGTTTCGTGCATATCATCGGTGACATGATCACCCGGGCCGGCGTACCGATCCTGTGGCCGATTCCGATCAAACGCCGGATGTGGACACCGATCAGCCTGCCCGACAGCATCGCGCTGCGGGCCGGCGGCAAGACCGAGATCGTCGTGGTCCGCACCGCGCTGACCGTCGTCTCGGTGCTGGCCGCGGTCGGGCTGGTCGCTCCATCGGTGCTGCAGAAGTTCAATCTCGACCTGTGAGCGTCGAAGCCGTCGACCCGGCGGTCGTGGCCGCCGACGAGGTGGTGCCACGGTTCTGGCAGCGGCTCGGCCTGCCCGGCCTGGTCGACGTGCACGTGCACTTCCTGCCGCCGAGGCTGCGCCGCCGGGTGTGGGAGTACTTCGACTCGGCCGGCCCGCTGGTGGGGCTGGAGTGGCCGATCCGGTACCGGTGGAGCGACGCCGAACGGGTCGACCACCTCCGTCGGCTGGGGGTGCGGGCGTTCAGCGCGCTCGCGTACGCCCACCGGCCCGGCATGGCCGAGCAGCTGAACCGGTGGACGCTGGACTTCGCCCGCGACACCCCCGGATGCCTGCCGTCGGCCACTTTCTTCCCCGAGCCGACGGCGCCGCGCTACGTCGCCGAGGCGATCGACGCCGGCGTCCGGGTGTTCAAGGTGCACGTCCAGGTCGGCGGTTTCGCGCCCACCGACCCGGCGTTGGCCCCGGTGTGGGACCTGCTCACCGAGGCCGGCGTGCCGGTGGTCGTGCACGCCGGGCACGCCCCGGTGGGCACCGCGCACACCGGGCCGGAGCCGTTCGCCGCACTGCTCGCCCGGCACCCACGGCTGCCCGCGATCGTCGCCCACCTGGGTGCTCCGGACTATCCCGCCTTCCTGGATCTCGCCGAGCGGCACGAGCGGGTACGCCTGGACACCACGATGGCGTTCACGCCCTTCTTCGACCGGTTCGTGCCCTTCCCCGCCGACGAACTGCCCCGACTGCGTGAGCTGGGCCTGGCCGGCAAGGTGCTCCTGGGCAGCGACTTCCCCAACATCCCCTACCCGTACGCCGACCAGTTGACCGGTCTGGCCCGACTCGACCTGGGCGACGACTGGCTGCGGATGGTCTGCTGGCGAGCCGCCGCCACCCTGTTCACCCTGCCCCCACCCTGACCGCCCCCACCCCACCCCACCCCACCCGTTGATCATGAGGTTAGCGGCAGTACTTGATCTTCAACCTGCCGCTAACCTCATGATCAACGAGGAAAAGGGTGGGTGGGGGTAAGGGGTGGGTGGTCAGACGCCGACGCGTTGTTCGGGGACGGTTAGGCCGTAGAGGGCCATCAGTTCGGGGGTGTCGACGCGGCTGCCGTCGGCGACCGCGTCGCAGGCGATGTCGACGATCTGGTCCTTGTGCGCCAACAGGTACGGGCGGGCGCCGACATCGGCGCTGGCCAGGGTGGCGATGCCCGGCCAGTGTCGACGGCCGAACAGCATCGGGTAACCGCGTAGGCCGTTGTAGGTGGCACAGACCAGCACGTCGGGGAAGGGCAGCGCGGCCACCCGACGGACCGCCGCGGCGGTGAGCCCCGGCATGTCCACCGGCACCACCACCGCCGCCTCGACCCGGTCGTCGTCGATGCCGGCCAGGCCGGCCCGGATGGACGAGCCGACGCCGGTGCCCCAGGCGCGGTTGACCACCACGGTGGCGCGACTCAGGTCGGCGGTCTCGCGGACCTGGTCGGCCGCGGCACCGAGGACGACCACGATCTGCCCGCAGCCCGCCTCCGTCAGCGTGTCGATCATCTGGTCGACCAGCGGCTTGCCGCCCTGGTGCAGCAGGGCCTCCGGCCCGCCGATCCGACGGCCACCCCCCGCAGCGATGATCATTCCTGCGATCCGGTTCAGAGCTGCGCTCCCTCCAGCGTGGAAGCGGTCGGGACCGCGCACGGCCCCGACCCTCCCGTCCTACGCACACCGTTTGCAACGACAGCGGTCGGAGGAGAGTGGCGGGGCATTTGGTGTAAATTGGGTATCTATCCGGACTGCATGGACACTTTTCGGGTACGACCGGCAGCGGCCGGCCACCAGTGCGTTCAGGATGCCGGGCTATGGCTCACGACGGGTGGCCAACCGCAGCCGGCGCTTGACACCGCCGGCCGCGCGGGTCCGCAGCCGGGAAAGGACGTTCACCTTGTCGGGTGGGGCGTCCAGCTGCCGGCTGAGGAGGTCGGCGTTGTCCAGCATGCCGACGATCGTCTCGACGGCGACCTGGAGCAGCTGGTTCTCGTCCAGTTCGTCGGGGCTGATGCTCTCCCGCATCACGGTCGGCCGCAGCTCGTCGAGGTCACCGACGATTCGACACGGATAGTCCTGAAGCTCCTTGATCTGCTGCTCGGCCAGCTCCCGCACCCAGTCGGCCCGGTCCAGACCGACACCGAACGGCGTCCCCTCGCGCTGCTTGAGCACGGCGTCGACCAGGTGCCGGTGTACCACCTTCTGGTACGGCGTCCGCAGCGGATACCTGTCGCCCAGCGCCAGGTTGACCCGGCGGAGCAGTTCGATCTCGGCGGCGCCGAGCGACGGATTCGAGGTGGGTTCGGCCAGTTCACACAGCCCGTCCGGGATACCGAGGATGCCGGCGAACCGCTGCCACAGCAGGTCCCTCGGTGCGCCGGGCGGCGGCACCGTCACCAGGTACCGGTGCTGCGCGGGGACCAGGTCGCCCCAACGGCGCAGCATGGCCGGTGCGGTGTGGTTGTGCCAGAAGGTGTCGGCCCTGCCCTCCTCGACGGCGCGCAGGAAGGCCCCGAACCGCCAGCCGCTGCGCGCCCGGACGCTCTGCTGCCAGAAGGACGGGAACGTCCGCCACAGGTCACGGCCGGCCGCGATGACGTGGACCTCGGTGGCCTCCAGGCTCTGCACCGCCCGGGCGGCCTGGGCATCGGTCGCCGCGCCCAGCCCCTCGTTGCTGATGATCGCGTCACCGGGCCAGTCGCGTACCTTCTCGGCCAGCCGGTCCCACGTCCAGTAGGCGTCGCTGTCCCGCCAGGGCGCCACGCGCAGATCGGCCATCGCGTGGTCGTGCGCCGCCGCACTGGCCGGCAACAGAATGCCGGCGTCCGCCAGGGCGGCACTGTTGTTCCAGAGCACGTTCTGCACATAGGTGCTTCCCGTTTTCGGCGCACCGATGTGCAGATAGACGCGCCTGGCCATGCCGCCTCCCTGGAATCGACATCACGTCGACCGACGTGGTCACGTTTGCGGAGCCAGGGTGACATACCGCAGGCGTACGCCAAAACAGCGGGCGACGCCTTTTCAGGCGGGCGAATTCCCGGTTGTTCGACGATGCACGGACCACGAAAAAAAGGTGAACATCTGGTTGCCGGCGTACGCGGTCGGCGGTTCGTCGAGGGCGATCACGCCGCGTCGGCGTAACACTCCACGATGGACAGATCCACCGGAAAGCGGACCGGCGTGTCACCGAACAGCAGCGTGGTGGCGCGCCGACCGGCCCGGTCGACCGCCTCGGCGACCTGCTCGGCCTGCTCCGCCGGACAGTGCACGATCACCTCGTCGTGCTGGAAGAAGACCAGCTCGGCCGGGCTGCCGGCCAGCTCGCCGCGAAGCACCGCGAGCAGGGTGGACGCCCACTCGGCCGCGGTCGCCTGGATGACGAAGTTGCGGGTGAACCGGCCCCGGGACCGGGCCGCCCGGGCGCGCGGCGACTGGACCTCACCGGCCTCGTCCGGGTCCGCCGGGGCGTCGTCGGCACCGAATCCCCCCGTACCCGGCGGACAGGTCCGCCCCAGCCAGGAGCGCACCAACCCGCCCGCCTCCCCGGTCCGCGCCGCCGCCTCGACGTAGTCGAACGCGGTCGGGTAGCTGTGTCGCAGCACCGCCAGGGCCGGCACCGCCGCCCCGCCGGTCTGCCCGTACATGGCGCCGAGCAGCGCCAGCTTGGCCCGGGCCCGGTCGCCGGCGAACGCGTCGCGGGCCAGCGCGGCGTAGAGGTCACCGGTCGCCCCGGCGGCGGCGAGCCGGACGTCACCGGAGACGGCCGCCAGCACCCGTGGCTCCAGCTGCCCGGCGTCGGCCACCACGAGCCGCCAGCCCGGGTCGGCCACCACCGCCCGGCGGATCACCTTCGGGATCTGCAACGCGCCGCCACCCCGGGTGGCCCACCGCCCGGACACCACCCCGCCCGGAACGTACTCCGGTCGGAACCGCCCGTCGCGGACCCAGGCGTCCCGCCACGCCCGGCCGTGTGCCGTCCAGATCCGGTACAGCTCCTTGTACTCCAGGACCAGCGGCACCGCCGGATGGTCGACGCCGCGCAGCACCCAGGCTCGGGTGTTCGGCAGCTCCACGCCGACCCGCGCGAACGCCTTCAGCAACTCGGCCGGGCTGTCCGCGTGCACCTGCCGGACCCCGAACGCGTCGGCGATCCGCGCGGCCAGCTCCGCCAGCCGGCGCGGCGGCCCACCCACCGGAGAGGGCTCGCCCAGCAACTCGGCGAGCACCGCGTCGTGCACGTCGGCCCGCCAGGGCAGCCCGGCCGTGCCCATCTCCGCCGCGATCAGCGCACCGGCCGACTCGGCCGCCACCAGCAGCCGGAACCGCCCCGGGTCGGCGGTCGCCGCGACCCGGGTGAGCTGGTCGGCGTACACCCGGGTCAACGCGTTGACGCCGGGGCCCGGCGGACCCGGAACGGCGTCGAAGAGCGCGGCCTGACCCGCGCCGGGCGGGGTGGCGGCGCGCGGCGGCGGATCGGCCGGCACCGGCGCACCGGTCAGCCGCGCCCAGGCCGCCGCCAGCGCGCGGGGCTCACCCCACCGGCCGGCGTACCCGAGCAGCAGCGCCTCGGTCAGCTCCACGTCGTGACACCGCTGCACCGCGACCCCGGCGCGGAGCAACGTCGGGTAGAGCGTGGCCCCGGACGCCCACACCCAGCGCGGCCGATCGGTGCGCTCGCGGGCGGCCACCGCGGCGGCCAGGTCGACGACCGGTTCGGGCGCGCCCAGCGGCGCACCGGTCGGGTCGAGGGGGTGCAACACTCCCCCACCCCGCTCGTCAGAGACCACCGCCACCAGCACGAACGTGATTCTGCCCGGCCCGTGCGACAGCCCGGTGCCGGCCTCCGTCCGCTCGTCAGCCCGGCCGGACGTTCATCCGCAGCAGTTCGGACTCGTCGGAGATGCCCGGTGGCGCCTTGGTGCCCGCCGGGAGCAGCGACCACACCTCCTGCTTGCGCACCAACCGGGGACCATCCAACTGCACCTGCTCGCCGCCGACGGACAGCCGCGCCGTGCCCGCCGCCAGGACGTTCCGCACCCAGTCGGTACGCGGCCCGTACAGGGGCACGAAGAGATATCCGTCGGGCAGCGGATGGGCGTCGAGCGGAGTCTGGTACGTCCTGCCGGACGACCTGCCGACGTGGGTCAGGATCGGCCGGACCCCCCGACGGATCTCCCGGGGGTTGACGACCCGCTTGTTGAACCGGGCGAGCCAGCGCGGTAACGGCATGCCGACCTCCTCGTTCTTCAGTGCGCGTCAGCGAACACCACCGAACCACCTGGCCAGCGCCACCTCAAGGGTCCGCTGGTCCTCGCCGACCCAGGCGACGTGTCCGTCGGGCCGAAGCAGCACCGCCGCCACGTCCAGTTCCTCGCTGGTGTCGACGACATGGTCAACCCGGTCACGCCAGCCGTCCACCGAGAGTCGCCCGGTCTGGTCGAGCAGCAGCCCGGCGCCGGAGCGCAGCAGCTCGAACAGTCGCCCGCGGGTGAGCTGGATGTCACGCAGCCGCCGCCCGAGCAGGGCATGGCCCTCGCCGAGGTCGTACCGGACGCCGATCGCCGTGATCTTCTCGATCAGGTACCGGTTGACGTCGTCGAAGTCCATCAGCTGCGTCAGCAACCGTCGGACGGCCCGCGGCCCCGGTTCGTTGGTGGTCAACTCCATCTGGGCACGCGTGTTGTCGAGCACGTCCGCCGCCACCGGATGCCGCTCGGACTCGTAGGTGTCCAACAGGTCGTCCGGCGCCCAGCCGTCGATCGCCGCCGCCAACTTCCAGCCCAGGTTGAACGCGTCCTGGATTCCGAGGTTCAGCCCCTGCCCACCCAGCGGCGGGTGGACGTGCGCGGCGTCGCCGGCCAGGAACACCCGTCCGACCCGGTAGCGCTCGGCCTGGCGGGTCGCGTCGCCGAAACGCGACAGCCAGCGGGGCGAACGCACTCCGAAGTCGGTGCCCGCGTACGCCCGCAACTGTTGCGTGAACTCGGCGAGCGTCGGCGGTGTCGACCGGTCCTCGGCCACGCCCTGCGCCGGCACGACCACCCGGAAGACCCCCGGTGTGCCCGACGGTCCGACGCCGAACCGTTTCTCGGTCCTGCGTACCCGCGCCACCACCGCGCTGATCTCCTCCGCGGAGGCGGTCACCACCATCTCGCCGAGCAGCGTGTCCACCCGCGACGGCTCGCCGGGAAACCCGACCCCGAGCAGCTTGCGCACGGTGCTGCGCCCGCCGTCACAGCCGACCACGAACCGCGCGCGCACCGGCGACGCGCCGTCGCCGAGCTGGACGGTCACCCCGTCGTCGTCCTGCTCCAGCCCGACCGCCGCGCAGCCCCGCCGGATCTCCGCTCCCACCTCGGCCGCGTGCGTGGCGAGCAGCCGGTCGGTGAGCGGCTGCGGAATGCCGAGCACATATCCGTGGGCGGTGTCCAGCCCGTCGGGGGCGGGCTTGTCGATGCCCGCGAAGAATCCCCGGATCGGAAACTGCTTACCGCTGCCGAGAAACCGTGCCAACAACCCGCGCTGATCCATCACCTCGATACTGCGCACATGCAGCCCGAGCGACCGTACGAACGGTGGCGGTTCGACCTCCTTCTCCAGCACGAGCACGCTGGCGTGCCGCAGCCGCAATTCGCTCGCCAGCATCATGCCGGTCGGCCCGCCACCGACGATGATCGCATCGAACATGAATCCCCCCGGGAATGCCGTTTCTTTCGCTCGGCGGACGATTGTGCGTCACGACCGGGGTCTTGCCGCAATACCGGGGGTGCGGTATATGTTGACAGTGGCAAGGAATTCTCCTCCTTGCCTTTGTGCTTTTCGAGTCCAGCACGCCGGTCCGCCTCCCGGGTCGTTAGGCTGGGCGCGTGATGGTCGACCTCTTCGCCGGGCGCACAGGTCCAGGCACGCGATGACAGAAAAGATCGACTTCAAGAAGACCATCGACGCCTACCGGGCACCACGGGGACGGTTCCGGATCGTGGACGTGCCCGACCTGCGGTATCTCATGATCGACGGCCACGGCGACCCGAACACCTCACCCGCGTTCACCACCGCCGTCGAAGCGCTCTATCCGGTGGCGTACAAGATGAAGTTCGCCAGCAGGCGCGACCTCGGCCGCGACTACGTCGTCCCGCCGTTGGAGGGCCTGTGGTGGGCCGACGACATGGCCGCCTTCACCACGTCGCGGGACAAGTCACAGTGGAACTGGACCCTGCTGCTCATGGTCCCGGACTGGATCGACGGTGCCATGTTCGACGCCGCCGTCGGGCAGGCAGGGGCGAAGAACAAGCCGGTACGCCTCGACGACATCCGCCTGGAACCGCTGTCCGAGGGACGATGCGTCCAGACACTGCACGTGGGCTCCTTCGACGACGAAGCCGCCGTGCTCGCGGAACTGCACGACGAGTTCATCCCGGCCCAGGGGCTGCGCATGACCGGCAGACACCACGAGATCTATCTCAGTGACTTCCGCAGGGTCGCGCCCGACAGCCGGCGCACCCTCCTGCGGCAGCCGGTCACCGCCGGGGTCGCGCCGTCGAAACCAGGATGACCGCGACACCGGCGGCACGTAGGGTCCGGCCATGTCCCGCACCGAGCTGCGGCCGTTCACGGCCGCCGACCTGGCTGCCTGCGCCACATTGCTCGCCGAACGGCACCGCCGGCACCGCGTCGCCCAGCCGCTGCTGTCCGCCCGGTTCGAGGACGCCGCCGCGACGCTGGCCGAGCTGACCACCGCGTACGAGACGCCGGACGCGTCGGGGGCGGTCGCCTACCGCGGCGGCGTCCCGGTGGGTTTCGTCCTCGGTGCGCCGAAGCCGTCCCCGCTGTGGGGGCCGAACATCTGGGTGGAGGCCGCCGGGCTGGCGGCCACCGACCCCGAGCTGCTGCGCGACCTCTACGCGCTCGCCGCCACCCGCTGGGTCGACGAGGGCCGCACGGCGCACTACGTCGTCGTGCCGGCGCACGACCCGGAGCTGGTGCAAGCCTGGTTCCGGCTGGGCTTCGGCCAGCAGCACGCGCACGCCATCCGGCCCGCCGCCGCACCGGCGGTGGTCACCCCGGCCGGGCTGTCGGTGCGTCGGGCGACCCGGGCCGACATTCCGGCACTCGCCCAACTTGATCTTGAGTTGCCGCTGCACCAGGGACAGTCGCCGACGTTCTCCGCCGGCCCGCTGGGCACGCTTGAGGAAGCCGCCGCCGAATGGACGGCGGACATCGACAACCCCGCGTACGCCACCTTCGTGGCCGAAGCGGACGGCCAGGTCATCGGCTCCGCCATCGGTTGCGCGCTGGAGAAGTCGAGCTCGCACCTGAGCCTGGCCCGCCCCGAACACGCCGGGTTCCTCGGCTTCGCGGCGGTCCTGCCGCACGCCCGTGGCGTCGGCGCCGGACGAGCCCTCGGCGCCGCTGTCGTCGACTGGGCGGTGTCGGCCGGTTTCGACAGCGTGGTCACCGACTGGCGAGTCACCAACCTGCTCTCCTCGCGAGCCTGGCCGAAGCTGGGCTTCACCGAGACGTTCCTCCGGCTGCACCGGCTGATCCGCTACTGACCGCGAAATCCGTCGCCGTCGTGGACGTGGGCCGGCTCGTCACGCCAGCCGGCAGTGAGCTACCACCGTCGACCCGGTCCGGCCGCTGCGATCAGGTGGCCGGCTGCTGCGATCAGGTGGCCGGCTGCTGTCCCGGCCAGAACGGCCACTCCTCGAACGACCGGCATCGACCGTCGTCGGCGAACCGCATGACCCAGAGGTCGCGGTACTCCTGGTCGACCGGGTCACCGTAGCGGACCTCCTGGCGCGACACCGCGGTGTCGCCGTCGACCGCGACGATGTCCGTGGTCATCTCGAACACCTCGTCGGGGCCCTTGCGCTGCTGCTCCCACATCCGGGCGATGGCCGGCAGGCCGACCACAGGCGTCCAGTACGGTCCCTGCTGATAGCTCGCATCCTCGGTGAAGAGCGTGACCAGCGCCTGGGTGCCCGGCGTCCGCCAAAGCCGCTCGTAGGCGGTGATCCAGTCGGCGACCTGCGTCCTGTCCATGGACAACACCCTGCCATCCGGCGGGCGGCCGGCGGCGGGATCGTGGACACCTCCGAGGCTATTCGCCGGTCCGAGTGCGCCGCTCGCGCAGCCACACGAGCAGCACCGTGCCGATGTTGACGACGGCGAGGATCAGTAGGGACGCGTCGTTCCACCAACTCATCCGCAGCTGGGCGCCGAAGGGTCGGGAGCTGTCGACCGCCGGTCGACTGGGGTTGCGGGCCAGGCGGATGGTGCACATGTGATCCATTGCAGCGCTCACCGCACCCCTCGGGACGTGCCACCAGGTCATCACCTGACCGTGACATCCAGCGGGCAGAACCATGACGCGTTGTCACTGGTGACCCGGCGCGAGGGCGGGCGGAACCACCTGGTCAGGGCTCTCGGTGGTCGGTCTTCGGGCACGGACGTGGACTTCTGCCGATCACGTCGTCGCGATCCGGTCGAGGAGGAACAGCGCCGTGGCATCGATGACATCGTCGAAGTGCCCGCCGTCGCCGGGGTAGTGGAACCCGTGTCCGGCGCGGTCGTACTCAACGAGTGTGCACTCGTTACCGGAGCGCACCATCACGTCCCGGAACTGCCGCACAGAGTCGATCGGCTCGACCTCGTCGCGGGTGCCGTGGTGAATCTGCATCGGCGGGTGGCCCGGCCGCGCGAACTCGATGAGTGAGTACTCGGTGAGTCTGCCCGCCGCGATACCGACCTGCTGTTCGAGGCGGCGCTGCGCCGCCGGCTCGAAGGAGCGCAGATTAAGTCCCGCGGGGTTGAGGGCCACCACGGCCGCGATTCCGGGCCCCGGTGCCGTGGTGGACTCCGGCGGGGTCATCGCCGCGACGAGCGCCAGATGAGCACCGGCTGAGCTGCCGCCCGAGGCCAGGTGCGGTACCTCGAGCCCGCGCATCGCGGCCAGCCCGGCGAACTGCTCGACCGCGCACCGAACATCGACGATGCAGTCGTCGATGCTGGCAGCGCCACGACCGAGCAGCCGATACCCGGCTGACCCGGCGAGGATCCCGCGCGACGCCATCTTCCGGCAGTGCGGGGCGAGCCCGTCGGGCGAGCCCTCGCGCAGGGCACCGCCATGGAACAACACGATTCCGGCCAGCGGCCGGGTGCCGCCGACCGGCTCGAAAACCAGCATGGGCAGCTCACTGCCGTCGGCGGCGGGAAAAAGCATCGAGGACTCTCGACAGGCCGCTGTCATGACCGGCATTCGACCACTCACCCCACGCGTCGGCAACCGAACGGGTGAACTCTGACACTGTCATCCCGCGAGTCCGGGTAGCACGGCCCCACCGGACCCGGCGAGGTTCATCGGCCGAGTGGATCAGTGTTGCTGGAATGCGGTCCGGTAGGCGAGCGGGGTGGTGGCGTAGGCCCGGCGGTCTCGGGGGTCGACGAGTGGGCCGGCGTTTCCGGCTCGGCCCGCAGCGACTCGATCGCCCGGATGTGCCGGTACGCGAACCACAGCGGCGGGAACGCCCCGACGGCGAAGGACAGGTCCACCACAGTCCAGAACCAGGGGATGTCCCGCAGCGGCCCGCAGATCAGCGCCAGCGGCACGATCCCGACACAGGCGATCATGCCGAGTTGGACCACCCAGACGTTGCGCACCGGGTCGCGCAGCGGCCCCCAGAACGCCACCGCCAGCACCAGGTGGGCGTAGGCGAGCCAGTCGGTCCCGTAGCGCATGAACGGGTACCGCTCTCCGGTCTCGACAAGTCCGACATGGACCCGCTCGATCCAGCCGACCAGGGCCGGGAACTGCCCGGCGAGCGGATCGGCCGCCCGCAGCAGCCAGCGCACCTCGATCTCCAGGGGAAACGCGGTGACTCCGCTCAGGAACAGGCCCACCACCACGATCCACAGCCAGCCCCGGATCCGCCGCAACCGCTCATCGACGCCCATTCCCGCAGCGTAGTGACGAGCCTCGGGCGCCCGTGGCCGGCCACGTGCGCCGTGAGCTGACCCACGGACCCGAGAGCGGACGGGTCCGGTCTTGTTTGTAAGTGGTTACTAGTGTCAGGCTCCGGTCGTGGCGGAACAACGGAGCACGGCCCGACGACGGCGTGCGGACGCGATCGACATCGGCATGCGGGTCTTCGCCGACCACGGGCTGACCACGGCGTCGATCCAGCGGGTGGCCGACCGGATGGGCGTGTCACAGCCGTACGTCTTCCGGCTCTTCGGCAGTAAGCGCAACCTGTTCCTGGCCTGTCTGGACGAGTTGGAGACCCGGATCGGGCAGGTGCTCCAGCAGGAGGCCGGCACGCACCCGGCCGACCCGTTGCCGGCGATGCGCGCCGGCTTCCGGACGCTCATCGCGGACGGCGTGATGACCGGCCTGTGGTTGCAGGCCTGCGCTGTGGCCCGCTCCGACGACGTGGTCGCGGCACACTGCCGGGCCGTGATCGGCCGGACTCTGGGGCACGCCGGGCGGCTGTCCGGCGCCGGGCCGCAGGAGCTGCGGGGCACCCTCGCGCTCGGCTCGTTGGTGGTGATGCTCCAGGCGTTGGGCATGGACCTGAGCGAGGGCAGCCAGGCCGCGATCGACTCGCTACGCGAGGCGGAGGCGGCGTCATGACCGGAAGGAGGACGGTGGTGGACGTCTTCGGGTCGACAGCCGAGCTGTACCAGAGCGTCCGGCCGGGCTATCCGCCCGAGATCGCCGACCGGCTCGTCACCTACCACGGCGGCACACCGGCGTCGGTTGTCGAGATCGGTGCCGGCACCGGCAAAGGGACCGACGTGCTCGCCCGCGTCGGCGCACCCCTGACCTGCCTCGAACCCGACCCACGAATGGCCGCGCTGTTGGCCACCCGGCATCCGCACGTTCGCATCCACGGCGACACCTTCGAACAGTGGGCACCGCCCGCCGGCGGGGTCGACGTGCTGGCCTGCGCCATGGCCTGGCACTGGCTGGACCCGGCCACCCGCAACACGCGCGCTCGGCAGGCCCTCGCGCCCGGCGGCACCTTGGCCATCTTCGGGCATCGCTACGACTACGCCGACCCCGGTCAACGAGCGGCGGTCCGGGCCGCGCTGCACGCGATCGACCCGACCGCACGGGAAAGGCCGGCGGACTGGTTCCATCAGGACGTCGTCGACCACGGGCAGTTTCTCGACGTCCGCAAGGAGGTCTTCGGTCACGAACTGCCGCTGGCCAAGGAACGCTACCTCGACCTGGTACGGACCTTCGGACCGTTCCTGACCCGGTCGCCGGAGCAGCAGCAACGCGGGCTGGCCGCGCTCGGCCGACTGGTCGACGAGTTCGGTGGCGCCGTGACGCTCAACCTGCGTACCACCCTGGTGCTGGGCCGTGTCGATGCTCGCTGACCGGTGGGGAGTGACCGAGACCGAGGTTCGGCGTGCCTATCCGTGTGACGACTTCGTCGACTCACCAACCCTGCGGCTGTGGCGGGGGGTACGGGTCGACGCCCCTGCCGCAGCGGTGTGGCCGTGGGTCGCGCAGGTACGGCTGGCACCGTACTCCTACGACTGGATCGACAACCTCCGCCGCCGCTCACCCCGGCAACTGGTCGGTCTCCCGGAGCCTCGGGTGGGCGAGGCGTTCACCACCGCGGGCGGGCGCAGGCGGGGCCGGATCCTCTCGGTGGAACCCGGGAAGCAGCTGACCGGGACGGTCATGGGTGCCGTCCTGTCCTACGTCCTGGTGCCGGAGCAGCACGACGCGACGCGGTTGCTGCTCAAGGTGGTGATGCGGACGAACCGGCTGCTCGCCGTCGGGTTGTCCGTCGGGGATCTGGTGATGGCCCGCCGGCAGCTCCGTACCTTCAAACACCTCGCCGAACATGGTCCCGAGTGAGCCGGGACGGCTTTTCGGGACCGGGCCCGATGTGAGGGTCGAGCCCGGTCCCGGTCCCGGAGCCGCTGGCGCGCCGGGCTACTTGCTGACGCCGGCGGTGAGGCCGGACTGCACCTGGCGCTGGAAGACGATGTAGACGATGAGCACCGGCAGCATCGCCATGGTGACCCCGGCGAACAGGCCGGACCAGTCGGAACGGTAGCCCTGGTTGACCGACAGCTCGATCAGGCCCTGGGAGATGACCTGGTTCTTCGGCTCCCCGGCCACCGACTGCATGAGCAGGGTCGGCAGGTACCACTGGTTCCACTGGCCGAGGACGTTGAAGATGCCGATGCTGATCAGGCCCGGCTTGGCCATCGGCAGCATCACGCTGAAGAACAACCGGCTGTGCGAGGCACCGTCGACCATGCCCGCCTCGGCGATCGCGTTCGGCAGGGTACGGAAGAACGAGTGCATGAAGAAGACGGTGAACGACAGCGACCAGGCCACGTAGACCAGGATCAGCATGAAGTGGCTGTTCGGCCCGAGGAACGGCAGCACCACGCCGGTGTTGTAGACGCCCTTGAACAGCGGCACCGCGGCCAGGTAGATCGGCAGCGTCAGCCCGGACAGGAACATGTAGTAGATCAGCCGGTTGCCCCGGAACTCGTAGCGGGCGAGCACGTAGGCGGCCATCGAGCCGAGCAGCATGGTGAGGAAGACGCTGCCGGTCAGCACCAGGACGGTGTTGAGGAAGAACGACCCGATGTGCCCCTCGGTCCAGGCCCGGGCGAAGTTGTCCCACTGCAACCGCTCGGGGATCAACGACAGCGGCTTGCGGATGACCTCCGAGTCGGTCTTGAGCGCCGACATCACCACCCACAACAGCGGGTAGACCACCATGATCGCCCAGACGGCGAGGAACAGGTGCGAGAAGCCGTTGAAGAACCGGGCCCCGGCCCGGCCGCCGCCGACGGCGGCGCGCGGTGCCGGCGTACGGGCCGGTGGTGGAGTCTGGTCGGGGCCGGCCAGGCCACCCGGGGTGTGGGTCACCGTGCTCATCGTCCAGGTCTCCTCAGTACTCGATCCGCTCACGACGGGTGATCCTCAGCTGGAGAGCGGCCAGCAGGATCGTGAAGATCGCCAGTGCCACGCCCATCGCGCAGGCGTAGCCGAACTGGCCCTTCTGGAAGGCGGTGAAGTTCAGCACCGACGCGAAGATCTCACTGGCGTGGTTCGGGCCGCCCTGGCTGGGCGTCATGACGAACACCAGGGCGTACATGTCCAGGGCGATGAAGCCCAGGTAGACCCAGGCCACCGAGACGGTGTCCCGCAGCAGCGGCAGGGTGATCCGGAAGAAGGTGTGGAACCGGCCGGCACCGTCGAGGATGGCCGCCTCGTAGACGTCCTTCGGGATGGACTGCATGGCCGCGGAGAAGAGCACCATGTAGAAGCCGGCGCCGCTCCAGACCGCGATCAGCAGCAGCCACCACAGCACCGCCGGTACGCCGAGGAAGGGCTCGGGGTCGTACATGAAGGTGATCGGGTCGTCCTCGCTGACCAGCCCGATCTTCATCAACATGCCGTTGATGAGGCCCTGGCCGTCGGCGCGGTAGATCTGCTGCCACATCACCGCGATGACGACCAGGGACAGCACCTGCGGGAAGAAGAAGATCACCTTGTAGAGCCCGGAGCCGAAGACTCCCCGGATGCCGGCCTTGTCCTCGCGTCCGCCCACGTTCAGCAGGAACGCGAGGAACAGGGCCAGCGCGATGGTGAACAGCGGCACGGTGATCAGGAAGAACACGTTGTGCCAGAACGCCTTCCTGATCAGCTCGTCGGAGAAGAGCCGGAGGTAGTTGTCCAGCCCGACGAACTGCTGCCTGTCGGAGTAACCTCCCCAGTCGGTCAGCGAGTACCCGGCGGCCTGCAGGAAGGGCCACACCACGTAGAAGAGGTACAGCCCGACCGGCAGGGCCAGGAAACCCGTGACGAAACGCGCAACACCGTGCCGCATGGGACTCACTCTTTCCGTTCGGATCAGGCGTCGCGGGTCTGCTTGGTGATCGACGAGTCCTTGGCGACCTTGTCGGCGGCGGCCTGCATCTTGTCGACGAACTGCGCGGCGGTCAGCCGGCCGGCCATCAACTCGGCGGACAGGTTCTGGCTCTCCTTGTCCAGGTCGGCGTAGAAGTTCCAGAGCTTGATCGAGATCAGGTCCGAGCTGGCGTTCTTCATCAGCTCGTTGGCGCTGGCCAGGGCGGCGTCCTGGACGTTGTCGCCGGAGCCCTTGGTGGAGGCCAGCGACTTGGTCAGCTCGGCGAACTTCGCCGAACCGGCCTTGGAGAGCACCGCGCGCAGGAACTCCTTCGCGGCGGCCTTGTTCGGCGCCTTGGCCGGGACGACGATGCCCTCGCCGGCACCGGCGTAGACGTCGTTGGGCGCCTTGTCGGTGGCGCCCAGGCCCCAGTAGTCGGAGATCTTCATCTCGAAGCCCGGCGGGATGGTCGCCGCCATCTCGTTCTTCAGCCAGGTGCCGACCTGGATGAACGCGGCCTTGCCGTCGAGCCACGCCTGCTGCGACTGGGTGTGGTCGAGCTTGCCCGGCAGCAGCAGCTTGTCCTTGACCAGCTTCTCCCACGCCTCGAGCGCCGGCAGGACGCCCTCGGCCCGCCAGGCGTTCTCCTTGAGGTTGTCGATGTCGATGACGGCCTGCTTACCGGCGGACTTCCAGACCGTCGCCATCAGCGCCCAGCGCGGGTAGTAGCCGTGCACGGCGTCGTACACGTACGGGGCCATGCCCTTGGCCTTGATCTTCGGAGCGAGCGCGAAGAACTCCTCGAAGGTCTTCGGCGGGGTCCAGCCCTCCTTGTCGAACAGCACCGAGTTGTACCAGTTGCCCCAGACCGTGTAGGCCACGTTCACCACGAAGAACTTGCCCTGGTAGGTGCCGTCGCCGACGGTGCCCGGCAGCAGCGTGTCGGCCACGGTGCCCTCGCTGTCCCAGGCGGGCGCGGCGAGCAGGTCGTCCAGCGGCTCGATGGCGCCCTCGTTGACCAGGGTGCTGATGTCCATCATGTCGGCGCCGGAGTTCATGACGACGTCGCTGGGCTGCGTCGCCATCTTCGGCTGCTCTTCGGTCTTGATCTTCTGGGTGGAGCTCATGTTGACGGTGACGTTCGGGTACTTGGCGTTGAAGATCGCCTGGTCCTCCTTGGCCCAGGCGTCACCCAACCCACCGTTGAAGATGACCACCTTGACGGCGCTGCCGTCCTGCACACCGAAGGGGTTGTCGTTGCTCTTCTCCCCGGCGCTGTCGTCGTTCTGGCTCGGCGTGCTGCCGGCGCAGGCGCTGAGCAGACCGGCGGCCGGGGTCACCAGGAGGCCCGCGGCCGCCGCGCGGCGCAGCAGGGTCCGGCGGTCGAGATCGGGGGTAACGGACATCGTGTGACTCTCCTTGTGATGTCGGGTCAGGCGGTACGCCGGAGACGCCCGGCGTACCGCGACTCGAGGGCGAGGTTGTGCTCGTCCCCACCGGGGACGTTGGCGGAGAGGTAGATAGGGGGTACCTCTCCGGCCTGGTGGAACCGTCGTACGACCTCCGCGGTCAGCAGCTGCGCCAGCAGCGCCGAGGTGACCGAGGAGACCGCACAGACCGCGCCGCCGCCCTCGAGCGGCAGCAGTGCGTCGCCGTACGGCGCGCCGTTGTCCAGCACGACGTCGGCGAGATCGACGAGCCGGCGGCCGGAGGGGTGCCGCGGGGACACCCGTCCGGTGTGCTCGACCGAGGTGACCGCGATCAGCGGGTGACCGCGCCCGGTGGCCAGCAGTGCCAGTTCGACCACCGAACCGTTGATGCCGGACTGGGACGCCACCACGAACACGTCCTGCGGCTGGGGTGCGGCGATCGCGTAGAGCTGATGCGCGACGGCGGGGTCGCGCTCCAGTTTGGGGTCGGCGAGCACCTGGCGCGCGGCGTCGCCGTGCAGCACCAGGTCGTGCAGGGAGATCCGGTTGGTGGGTACCAGCCCACCGGCCCGGGCGACCAGTTCGGCGGCGAAGACCTCCGAGTGCCCGGCGCCGAACGCCTGCAGCACCCCACCGGCGCGCAGGCTGGTGGCGATCAGGTCGGCGGCCCGGCCCACCGTCTCGGACCCCCGCTCGATCAGCCGGTCGAGAACCGGCCGGACCGCGTCGGCGTACCCCTGGGCGCTGATCATGCGGTGGCCTCCCGCGCGGCCTTGTGCCCGTCGACGGCCTGGGCGGTACGCCGGAAGGCCGCGTGGGCGCGGTCGTGAGTACGTTGGGCGACGGCGATGTAGAGCAGGTCGAGCACGACCAGCTGGGGGTGCCGGGCCGACAGCGCGTCCGGCCGGAACGTGGTGGCCTGGCTGGCGGTGAGCAGCACGATGTCGGCCAGTTCGGCCAGCGGCGACCGGCGGAACCCGGTGAGCGCGATGGTGGTCGCGCCCCGGCTGCCACCCTCGGCGAGCATCTCGATGGCCTCGCGGGTCTGTCCGCTGTGCGAGATGCCCAGCGCGACGTCACCGGGGCGCAGCAACGCGGCGGCGGCCAGCCCGGAGTGCACGTCGTTCCAGGCCCACGCGGCCACGCCGATGCGGTGCAGGCTGAACTGCATCTCCTCGCCGACGAGCGCGCTGCCGCTGGCGCCGAAGATGTTCACCCGCTCGGCCCCGGCGATGGCGACGGCGGCCCGCTCCACCTCGTTCAGGTCGAGCAGCGCGGCGGTGTCGTGCATGGCGCGGGTGTCGGCGGCCATGATCTGCTCCAGCACCCGCTCCAGCGGGTCACCGGGCTGGATCTCGCGGCCGATGTCGACGGTCCAGCCGGCCGAGCGGGCCCGGCCGGTCTCGGCGGCGATGCCCAGCCGCAGGTCGGCGTAGCCGTCGAAGCCCATCGCCCGGCAGAACCGGGTGACCGTGGCCGGCGACGTGCCGCTGCGTTCGGCCAGTTCGACGATGGTGGCCCGGGCCGCGGCCTCCGGGTCGCTGAGCACGTGCTCGGCGACCCGGCGCAGCGCTCCGGTCAGTTCGGCGGCACCGGTACGGACCCGAGCCAGTGTCCCGTCGGAGGTGACGAGGGCGGCGCGCCGGTCGATCCCGTCGGCGACGACGCCGAGGGCACCCCGTCGATCGATCTCGTCGGCGTCGGCCACCGCGGTGCCCGCGGAGGTGTCCGACTCGTGATCAACCATGGGATGCCTTTCGGAAAAGACTGTTAACTGTTAGTGGTAAAAGTTCTTACTGAAGGCCCCTCCGTGTCAAGACCATGGGCGAAGTTTTCAAACTGTTACCTGGCGCACAGCCCGCCACCGGGCCCGGCCGCTGCCCGGCATCGATGCCGTGACCAGCATGAACGCGAGCCGGACCAGGAGCCGACGCGGGTGTGCCCGGGCCGGCGCCGCAACCACCCCGACCGCCGCCGGGACTGGCCTACGCTCGAAGGATGCGCCGCGTGGCCCGCCTCGCCGCCCGTACGCCGCCGGACCGGGAGCGCTACCTCGACCTGCTCCGGGCTGTGGCCATCCTCCTGGTGGTGCTCGGCCACTGGGCGATAGCCGCGGTCGAGTACGACGAGAGCGGCCGACCCGACGGGCACTCGGCCCTGACCACGATCCCCTGGGCGTATCCGCTGACCTGGGCGGTCCAGGTCATGCCCGTGTTCTTCCTGGTCGGCGGGTACGCCAACGCCGCCTCGCTGGCCGCCCACCGGTGCCGCGGCGGCGACGCGATCGGATGGCTGCTCGGCCGCAGCGCCCGCCTGCTGCGCCCGACCAGCGCCCTGGTCCTGGTGCTCGCCGGTGGTGCGCTGGTGGCCCGGCTCGGCGGCGCCCAGCCGGACGAGGTTCGCCCGGTCGTCTGGTTCGCCACCATCCCGCTGTGGTTTCTCGCCGCCTACCTGGCCGTGGTGCCGCTGACCCCGGTCATGTACGCGCTGCACCGCCGCCTCGGGCTGCTGGTGCCGCTGGCGCTGGTGCTGCTGGTCGCCGTCGGTGACGCCGGCCGGGCCCTCGGACCGGCGAACCTGGCCCTGCCCAGCTACCTGCTCGGCTGGCTCGCCGTCCACCAGCTCGGCTTCGCCTGGTACGACGCCCGGCAGGGACACTGCCGCCCGGGCGGCCCACGCACCCGGTGCCTGCCGATGTCGCGCCGCGCCGCGATCGTCATGCTGCTCGGCGGTCTCGCCGTGGCGGTCCTGCTCACCGGCCCTGGCCCGTACCCGATCAGCATGATCAACCTGCCCGGTCAGCGGTTGGCCAACGCCGCCCCACCCAGCGTGGCGCTGCTCGCGGTCGCCACCGCCCAACTCGGGCTGATCCTGCTGCTCCGGCAGCGGGCGGAACGGTGGCTGCACCGCGTCCGCCCGTGGCAGGCGGTGATCGCGGTCAACTCGGTCGTGCTGACGGTCTTCCTCTGGCACCTGAGCGCGGCCGTACTGCTTGTCGGCGCGCTGCACGGCCTCGGCCTGCTGCCCACCCCGCCGGCCGGCACGGCGAGCTGGCTGGCCTGGCGGCTGCCGTGGGTGTTGATGCTGACGGTGGTGCTGGCCGTCCTGGTCGCCATCTTCGGTCCGATCGAGGCGTCCACCGGTCGTCCCCGGCACCTGCGGGCGCCGGCCAGGTGGGCGGGTGCCCGCGCCGCGCTCACCGTCGCCGGATTCGCCGCCGTCGGGTACGCCCTGGCGGCCAACGGCGTGGCGGCCAAGACCGCGCCGGAGCCGCTCGGGTGGCCGGTGGCGGCGCTGGTGGCCTACCTGGCCGGCGCGGGCACACTGCGCCTGCTCAGGTCCGGTTGGGGCAGCCGAGATTGACCGGGTGGCGGCTGCCGTGGCGCCGGGCGGGAAGGTGCAGCGCCACCGCGACCAGCGCGAACCCGGCCCAGCCGGCGACCAGCGCCACCACGGTCGAGACGTCCTGGCCCAGGTGGACCCCGACCAGGAACCCGATCAGCGCCAGGCTGTTGCGGGCGAAGTGCCGGCAGAAGGCCGGCAGATCCCGCCGCACCTCGACCGCCACCAGCACCCCCGCGTACGGGAAGGTCACCACCAGCCCCCGCAGCACCTGGCCGAGCAGCCCGGTCAGCACCGCACCGGCGAGGACCAGCAGCAGCCGGGCCACCACCGGCAACCGCGCCGGACCAGCCGGATCGGCCGGATCGGCCGGATCGCCCGGACCAGCCGGATCGGCCGGATCGCCCGGACCAGCCGGATCGGCCGGATCGCCCGGATCGGCCGGCTGCCCAGGCCCCGGAAGGCGGTGCAGCACCAGCATGGTGAGCAGCCAGCAGGCGACCGTGGCGGCCAGTGTCGGCCCGAACGGCAGCGTGATCGGACGCAGCGCCGCCGCGACCGCGAGGTAGCCGGCGACACCCGCCAGGTCGGCCAGCAGGATCGGCCACCGGAAACGGTGATGGGTCAGTGCCACGACGCCGAAGAACAGGTTGAGCCCGACCACCCCGACGAGTTGCGCGCCGTCGACGGGAAGACCGGTGGCCAGCAGCGCGGCGGTCATGGGCAGGGGCAACGCGGCCACGAGGGCCCGCCACCGGACCGGACGGATCAGGGTCACCGCCCAGACCACCGCGGTCACCAGCAGTACGCCCTCGGCGGTCATCCGTGCGTCAGGTATCGAAGGAGGCCCGGCTGAGGCACGCCTGGAACGTCTCGTCGGTCCAGGCGAGGTCGGCGGCGTTGACCGAGAACCGGTTCTCGTTGATCTCGCCGTGCGCGCTCATGCCGGCCGTCCAGCACGCGGTGCCGTCCCAGCGGATCAGGTTGACGTGCAGGTCGGCCGGGACCGCGCCGGTCGACAGCAGACCCACCCGGACACCCGCCCGACGCTGCGTCGCCACCAGGTCCGCCAACTCGTCGGAGAACTCGGCGTAGGTGAAGATCCGGGTGATCTCCACTCCCCGGGCCAGTGCGGCGAGATTCTCCGACCAGTACCGCCGGCCGATGTCACCGCTCCACCAGGCCAGTCGAGGCAACACGTTGGTCAGCGCCTCCAACCGCCGTACGCAGTCCCGGGTGGCACCCAGCATGTCCTGGTAGTCCGTACCCGGTCGGATGATGCGTCCCTGCCGGAGCTGCGCGAGGTCGGCCTGGAACCGCTCGAACCGGCGCTGGGTCTCCTCGGCGACCCGGGTGCCCGGATGCCGGTCGACCGCCTCGGTGGCGGCGGTGGCGACTTCCGGCACCGCCCGCACCAGCCAGTGCGGTCCGGCCAGCAGCGACCGCAGGTGGAACCGACGCTCGGCCCGGGCGATGGAGTCCACGAGCAACGAGATGGTGATACCCATCAGACCGGCCAGCAACGACTCCACGCCGGTGGCGGCACCGGTCAGGTCGAGCGTCACGGAGAGCGAGATCGACAGGGCGACACCGACCAGCGCGACCGGGTCGGTGTGCGCCATCAGCCGCGCGACGCCGACCGCGTGCGCACGGGGTCCGGTACGCGGACGGCGCAGCAGCTGAACCACAACCACCTCCGGGAACCGACTCCCGTCAGCGTAAAACCCCCCAACCACATCCCCCGCCGCCCGCACCTCAGCAAGGTTGATCATGAGGTTAGCGGCAGCTGGGGAGATCGACAGTGCCGCTAACCTCATGATCAACAAGGGAGGGAGGGAGGGAGGGAGGGAGGGAGGGAGGGGTGTTAGGCGGGGGCGGTGGTGCGGATGGCTTCGGCGAAGACCTCGGAGCGGTGTTCGAAGTTGCGGAAGCGGCCGTAGCTGGGAGCGGCGGGCGAGAGCAGCACCACCCCGCCGGCCGGGGTCACCTGCCGGGCCAGTTGGACCGCCTCGGCGAGTTCGTCGACCAGTTCGGTGCGTACCTTGGGCAGCCCGTCGAGCGCCCCGATGATCCGCGGGCCACTGTCCGGGATGCCGATCACGGTCAGTTCCCGCTCGGCCAGGTGCTCGCGCAGGGGCGTGTAGTCGACCCCCCGGTCGTTGCCGCCGACGATCACGGTCAACGGCCGCCCGTCGTAGGCGTCGATGGCGTGGATGGCCGCGTACGGGCTGGTGGCGAGGGTGTCGTCGACGAAGGTCAGGCCGGACGGGTCGGCGATCTCGGTCAGCCGGTGGGCCAGTCCCTGGAACTCGGCGACCGCCACGGCCAGGGCGTCCTTGCGGTCGACCAGGTCGATGCCCAACGCGTCGAGCACGGCCAGGGCCACACAGAGGTTGCCCTCGTTGTGCCGACCGACGAGGGGCAGCACCGCCCGGGGGAAGAGTGGCTGGTCGACCCGGTGGAACCAGGGGGTACCGTCCGGGCCGGTGGCGACGTTCACCGAGTCGGCGGTGCCGGCGCGTACCGCCGCGCGGTCGCCCAACTCGAACGCCAGCCGGGGGTCCGCGCCGTTGACCACCACGGTGCGTGGCCCGTACGCCAGCAGGTTGAGCTTGTCCCGGTAGTACTCCCGTTCTCCGCCGTGCGCGTCGAGATGCTCGGGGAACAGGGCGGTGACCACCGCCACCCGGGGCGAGTCGGTCAGGTCGCTGCACTGGTAGCTGGACAGCTCCAGCACGTACAGCTCCGCCTCCGGCAGGTCCAGCGTGGGTACGCCGATGTTGCCGCCGAAGACGTTCGGCCGGTCGACCGCGGTCAACAGGTGGCTGATCAGGCTGGACGTGGTGCTCTTGCCCTTGCTGCCGGTCACCCCGATGGTGCGGTCGCCGTGGTCGGCCATCCACAGCGAGGTGCCCTGGGTGACCGTCGCGCCCTGGCGGCGCAGCTCCATCAGCCAGGGGTGCGTCTGCGGCACGCCCGGCGAGCGGACCACCACGTCGGCGGCGGCCAGCCGGGCGAAGCCCTCGTCACCGGTGACCAGCGGGGCGGCCTCCGCCAGCGGGCCGTCCCAGGGCAGGGTGAGGAAGTTCGCGCTGTCGTCGACCGCGACGAGGTCGGCGGGGCCGTGGGCGGCGATGGCGGTCACCGCGGCCCGCCCCTCTCGGCCGGCCCCCCAGACGGCGACTTTACGTCCGCGCAGGTCAGACAGGCGCACAGGCTCTCCTCGGGTACGACGGCGGTAGGGCGCGGTCCGGCCGAGCCGGGCACGACCGGACGAACCAGGGCCTAGTATGGCGTGTGCTCAACACGCAGCTGGCGCGGATGGACGCGTTCACCTTCCCGTCCTACTCGATCGACCTGGCCACCGGCGAGGTGTTGCTCGACTACGCCCTGACCGGACCCGACGGCGAGCAACGGTTCACCGAGGTGGTCACGTTGCCGGTGCCGGCGGAGTCCCCGTCGGACGCCGCCGTGGCGGCGCTGGGCCGGGTACTGGAGCTGCTGCACGTGGTGGCCGGGGTCAGCTACTACAAGACGGCCGCGCCGGGGCAGCTGGTGCTGCCGGCACCGCTCGGCCCGGCCGCCGTCGAGTTCGTCACGGCCGTCTACACCAAGGGCCTCGCCGAGTACGCGTACCGCAACCAACTGCCGCACGTGCTGGAGCTGACCCCGCGCGTGCCCGACGGACGGGTCAAGCCGGCAGCCGAGTACGACAACTCCGACCGGCGTCCGCTGTCGGCGGTCGGCGGCGGCAAGGACTCGATCGTCAGCCTGGAGGCGCTGCGTCGCGCCGGCCTCGACCCGGTGCCCTTCTCGGTCAACCCGAACCACGTGATCAACGCGGTGAACGCGGCGTCGGGGCTGCCCGCCCTCGCGGCCCGGCGGCGCATCGACCCGGTGCTGTTCGAGCTGAACGCGGCCGGGGCCCGCAACGGCCACATCCCGGTCACCGCGATCAACTCGCTGATCGCGGTCGCCACGGCGGTGCTGCACGGCCTGGGCCCGGTGGTGATGTCCAACGAGCGCTCGGCGTCGGACCCGAACCTGATCTGGAACGGTCACGAGATCAACCACCAGTGGTCCAAGGGCGTCGAGGCCGAGGGGCTGCTGCGGGCGGCCCTCGCGGAGCACGCCGGGTTGGCCGAGCCGTACTTCTCGCTGCTGCGCCCGCTGTCCGAGCTGCACATCGCCCGGCTGTTCGCCGGCATCGACCGCTACGACGACGTGGTCACCAGCTGCAACGCCGCGTTCAAGCTCCGCGACGCCAGTGAGCGGTGGTGCCGCGACTGCCCCAAGTGCCGCTTCGTCTTCCTGGCCCTGGCTCCGTTCATGCCCCGCGAGCGGATCACCCGCATCTTCGGCGGCGACCTGCTCGCCGACTCCGCGCAGCTTCCCGGTTACCGCGAGCTGCTCGGCATCGACGGGCACAAGCCGTTCGAGTGCGTCGGCGAGGTGGAGGAGTCGGTGGTCGCGTTGAGCCTGCTCGCCCAGCAGCCCGACTGGCGCGACACACCGGTGGTGACCGCCCTGGTCGCCGCCGTCCCCGACAGCGCCTGGACGACGGCCGCCACCTCCGACACCTTCACTCCCGCCGCCGCCGACCACCACATCCCCCCCACCTACCAGAAAACCCTCCAAACCCTCACCCCCTAACACCCCCCACCCCCACCCCTACCGCGCCGCCGCGTTGATCAAGAAGTTTTGGTCTTCAGGAAGATCCAAAATGACGCAAACTTCTTGATCAACGCCGAAGGTGGGGGTGGTCAGGGGGTGCGGATGGCGTCCAGGGCCAGGAGGGCTACGTGGAGGGAGAGGCAGGCGTCGACCGAGTCGAGGTCGACGTCGAGGATCCGGCCGATCCGGGCCAGCCGCTCGTAGAACGCCGGGCGGGACAGGTGGGCGGCGGACGCCGCCGCCGACTTGTTCCGGCCCTGCTCCAGGTAGGCGCGCAGGGTGCCGAGCAACTGCTCCCGAGGATGCTGCGCGTCGTAGGCGAGTAGTGCGCCGAGCTGCCGTTCGACGAAGGTCTGCACCCGGGGCTCGTCCCGCAGCAGGTGCAGCAGCCCGGCCAGCCCGACGTGCGGCAGCCGGAAGACCGGCAGGTCACGCCGGTCCCGGCGGGCCGCGTCGGCGACCTGACGGGCCTCGATCAGTGACCGGCGCGCCTCCCGCAGGCTGCCCACACCGGATCCGGCGGCGATCAGCAGCCCGGCGACGGACCGTCGGCCGGCGCTCAGTGCCAGCGCGTCATCGGCACGGCTGGACGCTCCGGAGCGTCCCAGCGGGTCAGCGCGCCCAGACAGGTCGACGCGCCGTAACTGGTCAGCACGCCCAGACAGGTCGACGCGCCGCGACTGGTCAGCACGCCCAGACTGGTCAGCACGCCCAGCGGACAGGTCGACGCGCCCAGACTGGTCAGCACGCCCAGCAGACAGGTCAGCACGCCGCGACTGGTCAGCGCGCCCGTACAGGTCAGTCCGACCTGGCGGGTCGGTCCTACCTGACGGGTCGGTCCTACCTGACGGGTCGGTACGCCCGGGCAGGTCGAGGCGGGTCCGGCGCAGCGCGGCGGCGAAGGCGGACAGCGCCCGCTCCTCCGCCGCCGCATCGGGCAGGGCCAGCAGGACACCGACCGTCTGGTCGTCCAGGGCGCTCGTGAGCCCGGTCAGCCCGGCCTCGCGCAGCGCCTGTCCGGCGGCCTCGGCGAGGTCACGCAACCGGGCCGGCCCGGTGTCGGCGTGGTCGAGCACCTCGCCGGGGTGTCCCGGCTCGGTGCGCGGTCCGCTGCCCGCCGGTTGCCGGTGGGGCACGGTCTCCGCACCGCCGTCGTCGGCCCGGTGCCGGACCACCACGCCGACGAGCAGACGACGTTCCAGCACCACCCCGAGCGCCCGCGCCCGCAGGGCCACCTCGTCCACCGGCCAGGAGTGATCGAGCAGGGCGGTGAGCAGGCTCCGGTGCAGTTGACGTTCCAGCCCTTCGGCGTCGCGTCGGATCAGCCGACCGAGGGCCAGCGTCGAGGCCGCCCGCTCCACCAGAATGGTCAGCCTGGTCGGCGGCGCCGACAACGAGCCGCCACCTCCGGCCGGAACCGCGTCGGCCCGTCCCCAGGCCGACGCCGAGGCGGACCGCCCACCAGCCGACGTTGAGGCCGACCGCCCACCAGCCGACGCCGAGGCCGACCGCCCACCAGCCGGGGACGAGGCCGACCGCGAACCAGCCGGGGACGAGGCCGACCGCGAACCAGCCGGGGACGAGGCCGACCGCTTACCGGCCGACGCCGGAGCGGACCGTCCGTCGGCTGGCGTCGGCAACGGCTGCCCGCCGGCCAGGTCGCCGCCGGGCGGCCAGCGCAGCAGCAGCCGCCCCCAGTCCTGCCCCCGGGCGCCCACCATGGTGACCAGCCAGCCCCGGTCCGGGTCGTACGCCGTGCGCCCCTCGGGCCGGATCCGCCGTGAGTGCTGCTCCCACCCGTCCAGCAGCAGCTCGGCGTTCTCCCCCGCCGGGTCGTACGCCAGCACCTGGCGGGACAGGTTCTCCAACACCACCGGGCAGCCGGACAGCTCGGCCGCCTGCCGGACCACCTCGCCCGGGTCCGCCCCCTCCACCGACAGCTCGGTGAACCGCTGGTGGATCTCCTCGGTGGCCCGCAGCTCGGTGAGCTGGGCGTCCACGATCAGGGCGTGCACCGCCTCGGTGATCCGCACGAACGGGGTGGCCCGGCGCAGCTCCACCAGCGGCAGCCCGTGGCGTTCGGCGGCGGCCACCATCACCCGGGGTACGCCGTCGAGGTAGCGCCGACCCAGCTCCACCACCAGTCCGGAGACGCCGACGCCGGCCAGGTCACCGATGAAGGCCCGCAGCCCGGCGTCGTCGCCGGGCAGCCCGATCCCCGTGGTGAGCACCAGCTCGCCGCCGCCGAGCAGGGTGGCGATGTCGGGTACCTCGGCGACGTGCACCCAGCGCACCCGACGGTCCAGCCCGCTCTCCCCCGCGACCAGGCGCGGCGCGCCGTGGCGGACCGGGTCCAGGGCGAGGACCTCACGCACGGTAGGGAACACCCGCGACACGCTACCGTCCGTGATACCTGGGGGCGCTTGGCGGTGTCTCAGAGCGGGTCGTCGCGGCCCAGTTCCCAGCAGGCCACGGCGGTGGCGGCGGCGACGTTCAGCGAGTCCACGCCACGGCGCATCGGGATCACCACCCGGGCGTCGCTGGCGGCCATCGCCGTGTCGGTCAGCCCGGCGCCCTCGGCGCCGAGCAGCAGCGCGGCCCGGGCCCGTTGGGCCGGGTCCAGTCGTTGGATGGGCACCGCGTCGGGTGCCGGCGTCATCGCCAGCACGGTGAACCCGGCGGCCCGCACGTCGGCCAGCGCCGCCGGCCAGGGTTCCAGCTTCGCGTACGGCACGGCGAAGACCTCACCCATGCTGACCCGTACGCTGCGCCGGTAGAGCGGGTCGGCGCAGGTCGGCGAGAGCAGCACGGCGTCCACCCCCAGCCCCGCCACCGCCCGGAAGATCGCGCCCAGGTTGGTGTGGTTGTTGACGTCTTCGAGGATCACCACGCGGCCGGCGGTGGCGAGCACCTCACCGGCGGCCGGCAGCGGTTTGCGCCGGAACGAGGCGAGCACGCCCCGGTGCACGTGGAATCCGGTGGCCTCGCGCAGCACGTGGGGGGTGGCGGCGTACACCGGGGCGTCGCCGGTGTCGAGGTCGGCCAGTTGGTCGACCCGCTTGGCGTCGACGAGGAAGGACCGGGCCGGGTAGCCGGCCCGCAGCGCCCGTCGCAGCACCAGCTCACCCTCGGCGATGAACAGGCCGTGCGGCGGCTCCCAGCGGGTACGCAGCTCGACGTCGGTGAGCGCCCGGTAGTCGGCGATCCGCTCGTCGTCGGGCTCGGTGATCAGGTGGACGGGCACCCGCCGATTCTGCCGGACCCCCCGACACCGGCCGTCGCAGGTGCCGACGGTACGCCGGCAGCCGCGATGTGATCGTCCGGCAGAATCGGCGGGACGGCTACTTCATGGTGGCGATCTGGATCAGGTTGCCGCAGGTGTCGTCGAGCACGGCGGTGACCACCGGGCCGAGGTCGGTCGCCTCCTGGGTGAACTCGACGCCCAGTCCCTTGAGGCGCTCGACCTCGGCGTACACGTCGTCGACGGCGAACGAGGTGACCGGAATGCCGTCGGCGACCAGGGCCTGTCGGTACGGACCCACCGCCGGGTGCGCGTCCGGTTCGAGCAGCAGCTCGACGCCGTCGGGGTCGGCCGGCGAGACGACGGTCAGCCAGCGGTACTCGCCGGCGGGCATGTCGTGCTTTTTGGTGAATCCCAGCTTCTCGGTGTAGAAGGCGAGCGCCTTGGCCTGGTCGTCGACGAACACACTGGTGACATGGATACGGATCATGGATCTGGTGCCTCTCGGTCGATGGGCCACCGCTCGACGATCGAGCGCAGCGGACTGGTGTCGATGTGGTGGAACTTGTAGCGGCCTTCTCGCCGGGTGCGGACCAGACCGGCCTGTTCGAGCACCGCGAGATGCTGGGAGATCGCCTGGCGTGACGAGGTCAGGTTGTGCTTCATGGTCAGCCGGTTGCAGATCTCGAAGAGTGTCTGGCCGTCCCGGTCGATCAACTCGTCCAGGATCGTGCGTCGCGTCGGGTCACCGATGGCCTTGAACAGGTCAGGGTCGGCGTCCACAGGCACAGTTATAGGCAAGTGGCCACTTGCCTGTCAAGCGGACCCGGCGCCGATGATCCAATCGGGTGGGACGTGGTCGGTGAGCCAGACGCCGTTGACGGCCCGGTAGAAGACGAACCCGTGGCGGTGCATGCCCGCCGCGTCGATGCTCAGCACCACCGGAACACCGCGCCGGGCACCGACCGTGGCGGCGGTCTCCCGGTCCACCGACAGGTGGACGTGGGTACGACCGCGTGGTCGCAGCCCCTCCGCGCGGATGCCGGGCAGGTGACGGGCCACCGTGCCGTGGTAGAGCAGCGACGGCGGCGCCACGGGATCGAGCCGCAGGTCGACGCGGATCGAGTGGCCCTGCGCGGCCCGGATCCGCCCGGCGCGCAGCTCGAACCGCCGCTTGTCGGTACCGGCGACCAGCTCGGCCAGCACCTGCCGGCTGACCGGACGGCCGTGCCGGGCGAGCGCGGCGAGCAGCACGTCCACCTCGACCCACCCGCCCTCGTCGAGGGCGAGGTCGACGACGTCCGGACGATGACGCAGCACGTACGCGAGGAACCTGCTGGCCGCGGTGAGTTGGTCGGTCACCGCTCCGTGCCGAACTGGTCGAGCAGGTCCCGCACCACCGGGCGTCGAGCCGGCCGCCAGGCGGCCCAGTAGCGGATCCGCGGCAGGCCGTGGATCGGGACGGCACGGAGACCGTCGGGCAGCCCGACACAGCCGTTGACCACGGTGGCGCCGACCCCCAACGCGGCCAGATGCACCAGCAGGTCCCAGCCGTCGACCTCGGCGGCGACCTGCCAACGCACGCCCGCGTCGAGCAGGGCACGGTCCAGCGCCCTGCGATGCGGCCGCCCGGCCGGCGGTACGACAAGATCCAGGCCGTCGAGATCACTCAGCCGGACCTGCCGGCGCGTGGCGAGCGGGTGCCCGGCACCGAGTACGAGCACCTGCCCGTAGGCGGCGATCTGTCTCGCCTCGACCTGCCGGCCGGGCGGATCGTGGGCGACCACGGCCAGGTCGGCCCGACCGCTGGTGACGGCGGCGAGGGCGGCGTCCCGGTCGGCGGTGATCACGTGGACTCGGCGACCCTGGCGGCCGACCCGTTCGATCGATTCGCCGATCACCCACCGCAGCGCGCCCCGGCCGGCCGCGATGGTGAGCGCCGGCGCGGTCTCGTGGTCCAGCTCGCGCAGGAACTCCTCGGCCCGGCGGCGCGAGTCCAGTGCGTACGCGGCGAGGCGGTCACCGGCGGCCGTCAGCGTCAGCCGGCGACCGTCACGCTCGTACAGTTCGACGCCGAGCGCGGTGGCCAGCTTCCGGATCTTCACGTGCAGGGACGGCTGGCTGATGTGCAGCTCCCGCGCGGCGGTGGTGAAGTTGCGGTGCTCGGCGAAGACCGCGAACGAGCGCAGCGCGTCGGCTTCCAGCAGGTCCCGCCCGTCCATAGCCGGTAACTATAGCGGGCATCGCTAATGATAGTTCCGGATGGTAGTGAGAGCGCCGCATCCTGAGCGGCATGACAAAGATCCTCCCCCGCCTCGGCATTGACATCGGCCGGGTCGTCATCGACGGTTCGGCCCATCCGGGCGGTGGTGACACCGCCTTCTTCAGCGGGGACGAGGCGACCATGCTGGCCACCCCCGAGGTGCCCGGTGCCGTCGAGACCATCGCCCGCCTCGTCCCCCTGTTCGACGGCCGGGTGTGGCTGGTCTCCAAGTGCGGCCCGCGCGTCCAGGCCCGTACCCTGCGCTGGCTTGCCGGCCACGACTTCCACCGGCGCAGCGGCGTCCCCCACGACCACGTCCGGTTCTGCCGGGCGCGGGCCGACAAGCGGGCCCACTGCCTCGACCTCGCTCTCACCCACTTCGTCGACGACCATCCCGAGGTGCACGCCGCCATCCGGGGCACCGTCGCCCACCAGTACTTCTTCGGACCCCAGCGCCGACCGGTGCCCGCCTACGGCCGACCGACACCCACCTGGGCCGATGTGGAGCGACACGTCGTCGCTTCGCTGCGCACCAGCGCGGCCCGCCGGTGAGACACCACCGGCACGTCACGCCGGCAGGTCGACCGCAGGCCACCGGCACGTCACGCAGCTTCGCTGCGCACCAGCGCGGCCCGCCGGTGAGACACCACCGGCACGTCACGCCGGCAGGTCGACCGCAGGCCACCGGCACGTCAGGTCGGCAGGTCACCGGCACGTCAGGCCGACGGGTCGGTCGCGGGCCGCCGGCGCGCCCAGGCGAGGAACCGGTCGAACAACGCCGCCGGCGCGGGAGCATCGCGGGCGTTGAGGCGGTACAGGTCTCGCATGGCCTCGTGCATCAGGCCGGCGAGGTAGATCGACAGGCCTGGGCGGTCACCGTCGTACTCCGCCCGCAGGCGCAGTCGCGCCGGGCCGCACGGCCACGGCTGCCCGCAGGTCCGGCAGCACCACACCGGTCGCAACGGGGTGTGTGGGGCGTCGCCGCCGCTCGCGACGGCACGGGACGGCACGGTGCCGGATCGGGGCCGCCCCCGGCACGGGGGAAGCGGGGACGGCCCCGGCGCAGGATCCGCCCCAGCTCTGCCCGGCGTGAAGCGGATCCGCATGCGTGACAGTCTGCTGAGGACACGACTACGCTCGGAACATGTCAGGCCCAGCCGCGGCGACAGTCGGCGGATCTTGGCGGTCGCTCGGCAGCGGTTGGGGATCTTGACGAGTTCCTGGAGGTCGGATGGAAGGCGAACAGGGCGTGGATCTGCTCCGCGTCCAGTTGCGCAAGCAGCGGGCGTTGGCCGGCATGAACCAGGACGAGTTCGGCAGGCGGACGAACTACTCGGCCTCCACGGTGTCCGCCGTGGAGACCGGCACCCGTGCGGTCGACCTGCCGTACGCCCGGCGGGCCGACGAGATCCTGGAGACCGGTGGCCTGTTCGAGTCGCTGCTGCGCACCGCCCAGCAGGACGGTCGGCCGGCCTGGTTCATGCCCTGGCTCAAGGCCGAACGGGCCGCCCGGCAGCTCCGGTGCTTTCATCCGACGCTGGTCCCCGGCCTGCTCCAGACCGAGAACTACGCCCGCGCGGTGCTGCGGTTCGACGACACCCGTCCGGAGCAGGAGATCGAGCAACAGGTGGCGGTCCGGCTGGAACGGCAGGAGATCCTGCACCGCGACCGTCCACCACAGCTCGTCGCGGTGATCGACGAGTCCGTGCTGCGCCGCCGGGACGCCATCATGGCCGAACAGCTCGCGCACCTGCTGCGGATGGCCGAGCTACCGCACGTCCACATCCAGATCATCCCGGCCAGCGCCGGCCTGCACGTCGGCCTCGACGGGCCGCTCCTGTTGGCGCGGCTGCCCGACGGCACGTGGCTTGGGCACCTGGAGAATCACCTCGGCGGCGATGCGATCGGCACTGAGGACAAACTGGCTACCATGCTCGCCAGATGGGAGTGCGTGCGGGGCGTCGCCCTTCCCGAAGACCTCTCGATCGCCCTGATCAAGGAAGTTGAGAGCCGACATGGACCTCAGTAACGCCCGGTGGCACAAGTCCTCTCGTAGCAACTCGTCCGGTGGCGACTGCGTGGAGGTGGCCGACAACCTGCCCGCGACGGTCGCCGTCCGCGACAGCAAGGACCCGTCCGGCCCGGTCCTCGCCTTCGCCGCGGCCGCCTGGCGGTCCTTCCTCGACCACACCAAGCGGCGCTGACCCCCGTCCCCGGCTCCGCCTGACACCGCTCACCCCAGCCAGATCCTTGACGCCGCCGACGCAGGCCCCTCCGCGCTCGCGAGTTGCGGCATGTCGCGCCTTCCCGCTCCGCTGACACCCCAGGATGCCGCAACCCGCGAGCACAGCCTCCGCGAGGGCCGCACCGCCGCCGCGCGTGCAGCGCGGTGGTCAGCGTGGCGACAGCCGGGACAGCGTGCGGTGGGCATCCTCGGCCGCCGGGTCACCGAGATCGTCGAGGATCTGCGCCGCCCGTCGCCAGGCGTCGACCGCCCCGGGTAGGTCGCCCGTGGCCTCGCGGGCCTCACCGAGCCGCTGGAGGGTCTCGGCCTCGTGATAGCGGTCCGCGGACTCGCGGAACAGCGCGATGGCCTCCTCGTAGCAGGCGGCCGCCCGATCGTGCTCGCCCAGCCGGGCGTGGGCGAAACCCAGACTGTCCAACGTCGCCGCCTGGCCGTTGTGGTCGCCGCTCGCCCGTTGCTGGGCGAGCGCCTCGGTGCAGCTCTCGATCGCCCGTGGATAGTCCCCGGTGGCGGCGTGGAGCCAGCCGACCGCGTTCAGCGCCCGGGCCTCCCCGGCGCGGTTGCCGACCGACCGGTACAGCCGCAGCGCCTCCTGACCGTGGCGCAGACCCTCCTCGGGTCGATCGCGCATGTAGCAGACCTCGGCGTGGTTGTGCAGGGTGAGCGCCTGGCCGGTCGGGTCGTCCAGCCGTCGGTGCAGCTCCAGGGCGCGCAGCAGCCGCTGCTCCGCCGCGTCGAGGTCGCCGAGGCGGGTCTGGGCACGGGACAGCAACCGGTTGGCGACGGCCTGGCCGGCGAGGTCGTCGACGCGCTCGGCCGCGGCGAGGGCGACCTGTTGGGCGGCGCGTTGCTCCTGCCACAGACCACGCGGGGCGAAGAACGTGGTGAGCGCCCAGGCCAGTTGCCAGGCGTACGCCTCGAAGCCGGTCTCAGCGGCCTGGCGCACCGCCCGCAGCAGCACCTGGTGCTCCGCCGCGAACCAGCCGAGCGCGGCGTCGTGGTCCCTGGAGACGGACCTGACGTTCGACGGCACTGTGGGGACCGGGTCGATCGTCGGCCACTGCGGCTGGAGCAGCACCGCCGCTGGATAGGAACTGTGCAGGTAGTAGTCGAACAGCCGGTGGCGTGCCTGCCGCGACTCGTCGGCCTTCCCGGCGGACCGGGTCAGCTCGGCCGCGTATGCGCGGAGCAGGTCGTGGAAGGCGTACCGGCCGGGCAGGTGCTCGGCCAGCAGGTGCAGCCGGGTCAGCTCCCGCAGCGACGACGCGACGCTCGCCGGGGTCTCACCGGCGAGGGCCGCCGCGGCCTCGGCGGTCAGATCCGGGCCGGGGTGCAACCCCAGCAGGCGGAACAGGCGGGCCGCCGGCCGGCTCAGCGCCAGGTATGACCAGGAGAAGACGGCGCGTACGTCGCCGTCGGCCAACGCGTCCAGCATCGCCTCGTCGGGGCGCAGGCTGGCGGCGAAGGCGTCGAGCGGAAAGCCGGGATGCAGCGCCATCCGGGCCGCCACGATCGACAACGCCAGCGGCAGCCGGCCGGTCGAGCCGATGATGTCCGCCGCGGCGGCCGGCTCGGCGGCCAGCCGACCGGCGCCGAGCCGACTGGCGAGCAGACTCATCGACTCGGTGCCGGTGAGCACGTTCAGCCGGATCGGGTGCGCTCCTTCCGCCGCGATCAGCCCGGACAGCTCGTCCCGGCTGGTCACCACGACCACGCAGCCGCCCGCGCCGGGCAGCAGCGGCCGGACCTGCGCCGAGTCGCGGGCGTTGTCGAGCACCAGCAGCATCCGCCGGTCGGCCAGCAGGCTGCGGTGCAGTCCGACGCGGGCGTCCAGCCCGGCCGGTATGCCGGTGGCCGGCACGCCGAGCGCCTCCAGGAAGCCGCGCAACGCGTCGCTCGGATCGACCACGTCGGCCTCGTCGTAGCCCCGAAGATTGACGTAGAGCTGACCTTCGGGAAACGAGCCGGCGGCCCGGTGCGCCCAGTGCAGGGCGAGCGCGGTCTTGCCCACCCCGGCCATTCCGGAGATCGTGAAGATTGCCACCGCCGGACGTTTCGCCGGTTCCGGGTGGCGGCCGGAGTCGAGCGTCTCCAGTTCGGCGCAGCGGCCGACGAAGCCCGGCACCGCCAGCGGCAGTTGCTGCGGTCGTTCCCCCTCCGGCGCAGCCAGGTCGGGGTCGGCGGCGTGGATGAAGTGGACCCGGTCGGCGGCGGACAGGTTGAACGCCTCGGCGAGCAGCCGCACCGTCGACGCGCGCGGCCGGGCCACCCGCCCGCTCTCCACGTCCCGGATGCTGCGTACGGCCAGCCCGGTGGCGGCGGCGACGTCCTCCTGGGTCAACCCGAGCCGTCGCCGGTGGGCCGTCACCATCTGACTGAACCGGGCCATGCCCATCCACTCACGGCCTGCGGTCCGAAGTGGACCACTCGGCCTCTCGACGGGGAAATGGATGTCCGGTGATGGTTTCTACTGGATGGCGTCGCCCTTGTCGAGCCGGAGCCCGACGGCCGGGACGGCCCGGGCGGCCCGCGCAGCACGGCGTAGACCGCCAGCAGCATGTGTCGGGGAAAAAACCGCTGCGGGAGGGTCCCGTTGACACCCGCAGCGGTTGCCAGGAACGCTATTTCCACAGGCTGGGGGTTATCCAGGAGATTGACCGGCAGTTGACCGGCAGTTGCCGGCTGGACCGCGCCACGCCGACCCGGTGGCCGGGAAGCCGAGGCGGTCCGGGCGGCGACTACGACGACCGGGATCGGATGGTCTCCAGACCCAGCCAGGTGGCGAGAGCCTCGATCTCGGCGTCGACCTCGGCCGTCATCGCCCGGGTGAAGGGGACGTCCTCGTGCAGGGCGTTGACGACGAGGACGCCCGCCTTGCGGTCGGCGGTCGCGTCCAGCTTGCCGACAAGCCGGTCATGATGAAGTACCGGCAGGGCGAAGTAGCCCCAACGGCGTTTCTCCCGGGGCTTGTACATCTCCAGGAGATACTCGTAGCCGAACAACTGCTCGGTGCGTACCCGGTCGTGGATCAGCCGGTCGAACGGCGACAGCAGTGCGGTGCGCCCCTCGAACGGCAACCCGAGGTACGCCGGATCGACCCGCCAGGTTCCGGGTACGCCCTCGACCACGGCCTCCTCCCCGGCGGAGCCGACGAACGGCGACTCGCCCGGGGTCAACGTGCCACCGGACCGGGCGATGCCCAACGCGGCGAGCCGGCGCTCGTCGCGCAGCCGGGCCGCCTCGCCCGGATCGAGGTCGGGCAGGTCGACCAGGTAGACCCGCTCGGGGAGATCCCAGTAGCGCTGCCGTCCCTTCCGGCCGGCGATCGCCACCTCGCCGTGTCGAGCCAGCAGTTCGAGCATCTTGGTGACGTTGCGGTTGTTGGTCCAGCCGCTCGACGGCCAGGGCACCACGCTGGTGTCGGGGATGTCCCGGGACAGCAACGGGCCCTTCGCCGCCAGCACCGCCAGGATGTCCCGGCGGAACGACGCGTTCTGTTCCAGCCAGTCCCGGGCGGACGGATGGGTCGCGGCGCGGGCCTCGGCGATCACGGCGGGCAGGTCGCCCGGCGTCCGGATGTAGGCGACGGTCTCGACCAGGCGGCGCTCGACCTCGATCGCCCTGGTCAGCTGCGCGGGATCGTAGGTCGGACCGAGTCGGCTGAACAGCACGAGGTCGGCGCTCGGCGCGATGGCCGCCGTGGGATCGAGTTGCAGGACCGTGAGCCGCTCGACGACCTCCACCAGGTCACTCGGGCGCGGCACGGCGAGCAACTGGGCCCGGACCGCGATCCGCCGGGCGTCGTCCCGCGTCAGTCGATGGGCGACCATGCCGCGACCCTACCCGGTCGGCCGGCTCTCCAAGATCCGCGCACTTTCGGGGATATCGCCGCCCCCGGCACCCGCGACGCCGCACCATCAGGAAAGTTGCGGCGCAGTGCCGGTAGTCCGACCCGGAAGGCGTACCCGATGAGCGCAGACCACGTCGGCACGTACGTGCCGGCCGACCCGTGGCCGTTGCCCCGTGACGCCAGCGTCGCCGACCACCTCGTGCAGCGGCTCGCCTGCTGGGGCGTACGCCGCTACTTCGGCTTCCCCGGCGACGGCATCAACGGGATGACCTCCGCCCTGCAACGCACCAACGAGCAGGTGCAGTTCGTCCAGGTGCGGCACGAGGAGACCGCCGGGTTCGCCGCCTCGGCACACGTCAAGTACGGCGGCGGGCCGCTCGGCGCGGTGCTGGTCACCAGCGGTCCGGGTGCCATCCACGCCCTCAACGGGCTCTACGACGCGAAGCTGGACCACCAGCCGGTGATCGCCCTGGTCGGACACACCGCGCTCACCGCCGAGGGGGGCGGCTACTACCAGGAGGTGGACCTGCTCGCCCTCTACAAGGACGTGGCGGCGGCGTTCCTGGCCCAGCTCGACCACCCGTCCCAGGTACGCCACCTGGTGGACCGGGCGTGCCGGACCGCGCTGGCCCGGCGTACCGTCACCGCCCTGGTGCTGCCGCTCGACGTGCAGGACCTGCCGGCGGTGCCCAACCCACCGCACGCGCACGGCTTCTACCACACCAGCAGCGTGCCGAGCAGCGGTCCGACGACGCCCCCGGAGGCCGACATCCGGCACGCCGCGCAGGTGCTGGGCAGCGGCGAGCGGGTGGCCATGCTGGTCGGCCAGGGTGCGCTCGGCGCCGAGAACGAGGTCCGCGAGATCGCCCACCGGCTCGGCGCGGGCGTGGCGACGGCGCTGCTCGGGTTCACCGCCGTGGACCACCGGGAGCCGTGGGTGACCGGCGCCATCGGTCTGCTCGGCACCCGGCCCAGCTGGCAGTTGATGAACCAGTGCGACCGGCTGCTCATCGTCGGCAGCAACATGCCGTACTCGGAGTTCTACCCGCCGCCCGGCCAGGCGCGCGCGGTGCAGATCGACCACGACGGCACCCAGCTCGGGTTGCGTTACCCGACCGAGGTGAACCTGACCGGAGACGCCGCGCCGACCCTGCGGGCGCTGCTCGCCGCCCTCGGTCCCGGCCCCGGACCGATCCGTTGGCGGGAGACCGTCGCCGGGGCCACCGCCGCGTGGCGGCAGTCGCAGCGGGAACTGGCCGAACAGGTCGCCGACCCGGTCAACCCGCAGTTGCTCTTCGCCACCCTCAGCGAACGCCTGCCCGACGACGTGATGCTCGCCGTGGACTGCGGCACCACCACCGCCTGGTACGCCCGGCACGTCAAGGTGCGTCCGGGGATGCTGGCCAGCCTGTCGGGCACCCTGCTGTCGATGGGCGGCGCCATGCCGTACGCCCTGGCGGCCAAGTTCGCCCACCCGGACCGTCCGCTGGTGGCCCTGATCGGTGACGGCGCGATGCAGATGAACGGGGTCAACGAGCTGATCACGGTGGCGAAGTACTGGCGGGGCTGGGCCGACCCACGTTTCGTGGTGCTGGTGCTCAACAACCGGGACCTGGCCTTCGTCAGCTGGGAGCAGCGCTCCGACGAGGGCACCCCGATGTTCCCGGACAGCCAGCAACTGCCCGACATCGCGTACCACCGGTGGGGTGAGGTGCTGGGGCTGCGCGGCGAACTGGTCGACCACCCGGACCAGGTGGCCGACGTGTGGGACCGGGCACTGCGCGCCGACCGCCCGACGGTGATCAACGCCCTGGTCGACCCCGCCGAGCTGATGATGCCGCCACACTTCACCGTCGACCAGGCCCGCAAGACCGCCGCCGCGGTGCTGCGCGGCGACACCGACTGGGCCGGCATCCTCCGCCGCGGCATCCCCAGCGTCGTCACCACCTACCGCCCCCGCCGCCCCTAACCCCCCCACCCCTCGCCCACCTCGTTGATCATGAGGTTAGCGGCGGTTTGAAGATCAAGTACTGCCGCTAACCTCATGATCAACGGGGGTGTGGGCAGGGATGGGGTGGGTGGGGGTCAGCCGCGGGTGCGGTTTTGGAACCAGCGGCGGAGGTCGGACAGGGGGTCGGCGTCGGTGCGGCGGGGATCGGTGGGCGGGTCGCGGTCGACCGGGCGGCGGGGAGTGCCGACGAGTTCGCGGGTGGGCGGGGTGAAGGACTGCTCCGGCTCGCCCTCGACGGCCGTGGCGATGATCCGGGCGACCGCGTCGATCACCCGGGCCTGTACGGCGGCGCCGACGTGGTCGGTCGGGTCGTCCGGGTTGGCGGCGATGCCGGCGACCGCGACCTGCGGGGTGTACCCGACGAAGCTCTCCGTGGCGGCCTGGTCGGAGCTGCCGGTCTTGCCGGCCACCGGACGGCCGTCGAGGATCCGGTTCACCGCGGTGGCGGTGCCACCGTTGCACTGCCCGAAGGCGGACTGCTGACCCACCGGGCAGCGCGCGGCGTCGGTGGCGGCGCGGGCCACGTCGGCGTCGAGCACCTCGCGGCAGTCCGGGTCGCCGACGGGCAGCCGCTCACCGTCCGGTGCGGTCACCGACACCACCGGCAGCGGCGCGCAGTACGTCCCCTCCGCCGCCACCGTGGCGTACGCGTTGGCCAGGTCGAGTGGGGTGGTGGCGGCCACGCCGAGGGTGAACGCGCCCCAGTCGGCCGCGTCGTTCTCGGCGAAGTCGGCGTCGGACTCCGCCCGGAAGGTGATGCCCAGCCGCTGGGCCATCTCGACCACCTTCTCCGGCCCGACCTGCTCGGCCAGCCAGACGAAGTAGGTGTTCACCGAGCGGCCGAAGCCGTCCCACATCATCCGGTACCCGTCCATCCACTCCGGGTTGGCGTTGGCCGGGCACCAGCGGCCGTCGCAGCTGCCCTCCCCGTCGGCGGCGTACCGGGTGGGCAGCCGGCTGGGCGCGTCGAAGCCGGTGGACAGGGTCCGACCGGACTCCAGCGCGGCGAGCATGGTGAACAGCTTGAAGGTGGAACCGGCCTGGTAGCCGGCGACACCGGCACCGCCGGAGATCAACGGGTTGACGGTGTTCGGGTAGTTGACCTGGCCGTCGGGGTTGCCGTCGAGGCTGTAGTGCCGGTTGACCGCCATCGCCAGCACCCGACCGGTGCCCGGCTCGACGGCGGCGATCGGTACGGCGCGCGGGTTGTCGTACCCGTAGATGCCGGTGGCCTGGCGCTGCGCGGTGGCCTGGATCTGCGGATCCAGCGTCGTCACCACGGTGTAGCCACCGCGTCGTAGCGCCTGCTCCCGCTCCTGCACGGTGTCGCCGAACTCCGGCTGGGCGACCCACCAGCGGCGCAGGTAGTCGCAGAAGAAGCCCCACTCGTCGTCGCGCCCGCCGGCGGTTGCGGCGCAGCCGTTGGCCTGCTCGCTCGGGTCCAGCGTCAGCTTCTCGGCGCGGGCCTCGGCGGCCTGCTCGGCGGTGATCGCCCCGGTCTCGACCATCGAGTCCAGCACGTAACCTCGGCGTTCCAGCGCCGCGTCGGCGTCGCCGTCGATCGGGCTGTACGCCTCCGGCGACTGCACCAGGCCGGCGAGCAGCGCCGCCTCGGCGAGGCTCAGGTCGGCCGGCGCCTTGGAGAAGTAGCGCTGACTCGCGGCCGCCACCCCGTACGCCCCGGACCCGAAGTACGCGATGTTGAGGTAGCGGTTGAGGATCTCGTCCTTGCCGAGGCGCTGCTCCAGGGCGTTCGCGTACCGGATCTCCTGGAGCTTGCGGCCGATCGTCGGTTCGGTGGCCGCGGCCCGCTCCGCCGCGGTGCGGTTCGGGTCGGTCTTGAGCACGTTGCGGACGTACTGCATGGTCAGCGTCGAGCCGCCCTGTCCGCTGCCCTCGGTGACGTTGCTGACCACCGCCCGCATCATGCCGCGCAGGTCGACCCCGCCGTGGTCGTAGAACCGCCGGTCCTCGGCGGCCACGATCGCCTGGCGCATCACCGGCGCGATCTCCGCCAGCGCCACGTCGGTGCGGTTGACGTCGTAGAACGTGGTGATCAACGTCGTGCCGTCGTTGGCGTAGAGGTAGGACCGCTGCGGGGTGGCCGGGGTCCGCAGCGCGTCGGGCAACGCGGCGTAGTTCCCGAGTGCCGCCTTCGCGGCGAAACCGAGCAGCAGATTGCCCGGTAGCGCGGCGACCGCCAGGACCAGGCCGGCGAGTACGCCGGTCAGCACGACGGTGAACAGCCGCGACAGCGGCGTAGGGGTGGCCATGGTCACCAGGATTGCCGCGAAAGCCATCTTCCGGCCACCACAATCGGCCAATTGTCAGGCAATTCACCGCCATTTGCCAGCTGCTCCGTGCTGGTCAGGCCCCGATCAGGCGATGCCAGCTGATGAAACCTGGCAACAGGAGCACCGCACCCACCAGGGATAAAACGGTAAGAATCAACGGCAATCGGGCCCTCCGCAATGCTCGGCTCAGGTACGCCTGCCTGATCTCCAGCTTCTCCGCCTCGCTGAAGTCCCGATCGATGTAGAGGTCCGCCTCCCGTTCCGCCGCCTGAAACAGGTGTGCCGCCCAGGTGGTGAACGCTGCGGCGATGACCCAGAGCGCGGAGTCCAGGGCGACCTTGGCCGTCGAGATCTGCGGGTCGGGAGGGCCGGTGGACACCGAGGTCAGCATGTTGATCCCGGCGCCTGCGAAGAGCCCGGCCAGGAAGTTCAGCGTCGAGGGTGCCGGGATCGCGGCGCTCACCGGCGCGGCTCCGACGGCGGTTCGGGCCAGGGCAGGTCAGGCCACGCCGTGCCGCAGATCCGCTTGCCCAGCGCGTCGACGCGGTCCAGCACGTCGATGCTGACGTTGCTATCCAGCTCGTTGGTAAGCGCGGTGAGTTCGGCACGGTATTCCAGTAGTTCGCGGAGTTTCTCCTGAACCGCCGGCGTCTGCACCGTGCCGTCCCGTTTGGCGATCTGCTCCCGGATGGTGCCTTCGATCTGCTCGATCCCCCGCCGCCAGGCATGCAGTTGACGGGAACTCAGCGGCACCCCGGCCGGCGGCACGGCGGCCTCCGGCAGGGCCGGCTGCGTGGCGGGTTCGACCGGGTCGGCCCGCTCGTGGTTAAGCACCTCCCCGTAGAGCTTGAGGCTCTCCATCTGCACCACGCGCCACACGATGTCGGCCAACTGAGCGGCCACGAACGGAATCCGCAACCGCTCCTCGGGAGCGGTGGGCAGCAGGACCGGGGTCTTGATCGCGCTGAGCACCCGTTGGAGCAGCGTCTGGAGGTGGTCGCGCGCGCCGGCGGCGGTTTCGGTGCAGAGCAGGTTCGCTTCCAGCACCTGCGACAGGTCGATCTCCCGGCCCACCGTGGTCCACTCCTGCTCCCGCCCCATCAGCCTGGCGTGCGCGGTCAGCATCTGCTGGCGCATCGGAAACCCAGCCCGGATCAGGGCGCTGAGGCACATGGCGGTGGTGGCCTCATCGCGGTTCCAGGTGCCCGTGCCGCTGCGCCACCAGTTGTCGAACGGCCCGCCGTCAGCAACGTGGCGCAGCAGCCAGTTGCAGGCATCGCGGACCACCGGATGATCGACGCGCAGGTTGGCCTGGCACAGGCCGAGCACCACCCGGGCGGTCACCCAGGGCACCCGCGCCGGGTAGAAGTTGCCGTCGGCCTCCTGCGCCCGGGCCGCCACCTCCACCAGGTGATCGATGCGATCCTGCTTGCGGAAGCGGGCCGGCGCGGACCCCTCGAAGCCCAGCAGCAGACCCAGCACCCAGTTGCGGTACATCCGGTCGGCGTCCAACTCCCCGGCGGTCATGCCGGCCAGGTGCGGCTCGGCACCCAGCAGTGTGTCCTCCTGGGCCATCGAGCTGCGGATCTCCTCGAAGTCGGCGAAGTCGGCGGTCACCGCCCCCACCGGCTCGGGAAGCACACAACCCGGTTTCTGGTAGTGCCACCGCGCCCGCACCCACTCGGCGATCGCTCGCCACGCCTCGTCGTGGTTGAGCTGGTGCAGGGCGCTGGCGGCGAAGACCGCGGCTCCCAGGTTGTCGTCCCAGGTGGGGTCCTGGGCGCTGCGCTGGTTCAGCGAGCGGCCGAGCCGGGTCAGCGTGTCCCAGGTAGTCACCAGGTAGAGGCTGTCCCGGCGGGCCTCGTCTGGGGAGATGAGGCTGTCCAGACGGCTGAGGGTGGCCTTCATCAGCCGGTCACCACCGCGTTGCAGGTGCAGCCAGACGATCCGCTCCGGGCGTCGCCACCGCCGGTCGGCGTCCCACTGGTTGCGGGCCCGGTTCATCACCAGCCACGCCCGTCGTCGCGACCCGATCTGGTACGCGCCGTCGATCTGGAACACCAGCCCGGCGTCCCGCAACTGCTGCAACGGCTCGCGCAGATGCCCCGCCTCCCGGACCGCCATCTGCAACTCCAGCATGCCCAGGCAGGCCAGGCGGTACAGCGCCTCCTGCTGGCCGGCGCCGGTCACCGCCCTGGTGTAGTACTCCTCCAGATCTGACTCCGTCGGCACCCGCCCCAGGGACTCGGACAACTCGATCGCGGTCAGCGCGATGTGCGCGTCCTCGCGCGCCAGGTCACGAATCCTCGGCCAGCTCTGCTCCTCGATGTCGCTGTCAATCAGAAGCTGACTGACCAGTTGCCGCCCCTCGGCCAGCACCGGGATCAGCGCGCGGGTTGGTTCCCCCTTGCGCAGGATGTCCGCCGCCGACTTCCAGCTCGTCGCGAGCACCTGCAGGCTGAGACCGAAGTCGCTGCGCAGCCGCTCCAGACAGTCGAACAGCTCGTTGCGCACCGGCAGGTTCGCGTGCAGGTTCTCCAACACCACCAGGTATTCGCCGGTCCTGCTGCCCGGCTGCTGCAACAGGGCCAGCACGATCGACGCCGGCCCGTCGGCCGGGTCGCTCAGATTGAGCCACACCACTCCGTCGCCCTGGCCCAGTCGATGCTCGACGACATTGGCCACCAACGCCGACTTGCCGCAGCCATGGTCACCGACCACCACCACGTCGTGCCCGGCCTCCAGCATCTCCTCGACCGCGCTCGAACTCCGCGTGATCCGGTGCAGCCGGGCGTAGTACTCCATCGTGGTCTGATTTGGAAGCTGGGCGTGCCCGACCCGCTTGGGCTGCCACCACGGACCCAGTGGCTCCCCCCACTGGACCAGGGCGTAACTCAACAACACCAACGGGGAGATCCCGACCGACACCGCAGCGACCCGGACCGCCGCTTCGGGCAACCACACCTGCAACGGCTCGTCATGCGTCTCGACCCGCACCTTCAGACCGTGCATACCGTTGGTGAACTCCGTGTTCACATCGGCGGAGACGGGCAGCGCCGCTCGGCGGTTGCCCGTCAGGGACAGCTGCGCCAGCAGATCCTGACGCGCAGCCTCCAGCAGGTCGAGAATGGCGGCCTTCGGGCCGAGGGAATTCACGGCCTTCCAGTCGGTGGTGGGTGGTCCGTCCGTCGTCACCGGCGCATCCCCTCCTCCGGCGGCTCACCCTGGGTCAACCGGCGATCACCGGGACAACTCGATGCTAACCGCCGCGGCTGCCACTGTCGTCTTCGGACAGCGCGGCACAGAGCCGGAGGTACTTCGTGCGGACCAGTTCCCCCTCAACCTCACCGATGTCTGTCTCGGCGAGAGTGAAACCACGACCGCCGAACGCTTTCCGGACGTCGTCGGCATCGCCAAGATCGTGGCTCTCCATCCGGGACGCGTACTCACGGACCGCCGCGGACAGCTCCTCCAACTGGACCTGGAGCAGCCCGCGCCAGCCGAGGGCACGCTGCCGGAATCGCAACTCGAAGTCGTCGACCAGGTCGCTCACCTGGTGCCGATCATCCTGCTCGTCGACGGTGGGCCACTCGTTGCCGGGATGCAGCCGCACGGTGGTCACCACCTGACCCCCCGGACGCAGCAACGCCGACCAGTTGTCGATCACGGTGGCCGCCGCCGCCCGGTCGAAGCGGGTCAGGAAGGCGTCGGCGACGACCATGTCGAACCCCCCTTCGGCCGTCAGCCGGCGCACCGTGTCCGGGCAGGTGATGTCGGCCTTGTGCAGCAGGACCTCGGTGCCCGCCTGGCGGGCGTACCACTGGCAGGCAAGCAGCGGCGTCTGGCACTTGTCGACAACGTGAACGTCCAACTGGTCGGACAGCGTGCCGGTCGTCGATCGCATCGCGTCCAGCACGAACGCCAGCGTGGTGTAGTCGGCGGTGCCGCTGATCAGGATCCGCCGGGTACCTCCGCGGATAGCCTCGACCAGTCGCCGGTGGTAGAACTCGGCGTGCCACTGTGGGCTGCTAACCATGTCGAAGAGTCGCAGATACTGCCAGGCGGAGTGGTACCAGGAGCAGTTGGTGCTGTCCTGGTGCGAGGGGCCGCAGGACATGGGCGCCATCGCGTAGAGCATCTTGGCCGACTGGATCAAGGAGTGGGTCAGCGCCGGGCCGGGCGGACGTGCCCGCTGCGCGCTGGCCGGCACCCGACGCATCAGCGCCTCCCAGAGCAGGCTGGCCCGTTCCACGTCCTCGGAATGCCGGCTGACCACCCACGACGTCACCCCGTCGCGGCCCACCTCCTGACGTACTACCACCTGACGATCGATCAGCCACATGTCCGCCATCGGGACCTGGAGCGTCTCGCCGCCGATGCTCAGTGCGACCTTCACCGGGTGCAGGTGATGTTGGCGGTCCTCGTCCACCTGCCGGTCCACCTCGGTGCCACCCACGTCCTCGCCCGGCACCAGATACATCCGGCGAATCGTCGCGTGCCGTGCCAACTGCTGGAACACGGCCCGGGAGAACAGCTCCGCCGGCCGGCTGACCGCCGAGTACGGCACGATCTGGCACAGTTCCTGGTGCACACCCGAGGCCAGGCTCTGGATCAGCTCGTCGACCGCGGCACCTGGCAGCCGTACGCTCTGCGGGTCGGTACCCTCGTACGACGCTCGGAAGAACAGGTTCGCCCGACGCGCCCGCTCTATCAGGTCGGCTGATGACATCTGTTGCGTGCCGCTACCAGGCTCGGTCATCCGGCTCTCCCCTCACCGCCGCGCCGCCGTCACGACCAGGTGGGCGTCACCTGGTGCGTACGCCACGGCGCGAACCTGCCAACCCGCTTCCTCGACGGCGACGATGACGTCATGAGGACGAAACCTGCGGGACTGGAAACATCGGATGCGGTGCCCGGCGGCCAACTCGCCGTCGTCCAGACGCGCCGGTCGGCGCAGCACCGCCTCGCCGACCACCACGTCGTCGTGCCAGCTCAGCGAAAAATCCAGATCGGTCCCGGCGAGGCCGGCGGCCAGCAGCGGTTGCAGCGCGGCCTCGCGGAACGCTGGCGAACGGTACGGGGCAAGCACGGCGTCCGCCGTGGCGGTGTGCCGCGTGACGAGGGCGACGCTGAGCAGCAGCACGTCACCGACGCGCAACGCGTCCCGGATGTTGACCAACACCCCGACGGGTTGTTCGACGTTGCCCAGCGTGTGTCCGAGCAGGCAGCCCACCACAGGTTCCGTACCGGCCCGCCACCGCTCCACCTCGCAGGAGGTGTCGCACTCGATGTCCCACACGTGGGAGTCAACGCTCATCCGGTCGCCCGCGAAGCGGGTGAGCCGGGCGCAGGCCATGCCAAGCAGGGTCTCGCTGAAGTCGAGAGCCAGATACCGCTGGCAGGGCCACCCCCGGCTGCCCAGCCGCTCGAGGAATGCCCTGCTGCGACCGCCGTTGCCCGGCCCGATCTCGGCCACCGCGAGTGCCCCCACGGTCAGCACACCGGCGGAGATCAGGGCGTCCGCCTCGTGATGAGCGGACGCCAGCATGCTCAGATAGTCTGCGGAACTGGCATACGCGTCGTGGGTGTGCGCGGCGCTGCCGGCGTAGGCGAACTTGAGCGGTACCCGGCCCGCCCGGATCGCCCGGAAAGCGGCCATCCGATGCGACTCACACTCGAAATAGGGCCGATCAGAGGGCGCAGACAACGACGGAGAGGGCGGGCAACCGGGCAGCGACGAGGCGGAGGCCAGCGTCCCGGCACCACCTGTCACCCTGTGCACGCCTCTCGCCTCTGCCACAAGTCCTCCGACGAGGTCAGGGCCGCCGCCGATTACTCGACAATAAGCGTGAGTCGCAACGGCGCGCACCCTCCCCATTGCCATCATTTCGCAGTCTGTAATTCAATACCGACAACAACTATCTAACATGCGATGAGGATAGAGAGGTCCGTCAATCAGTGGAGTAGTTTCTGCCCGAACGGGGGATAGCTGTACTCACCTCGACTCCTCTTCCCGGCCGCCACGGTCAACCAGTTGGGCCACCGCGTCCCGGGCGGCGGCGGTGAATGTGGTCGGCGTAAACATGTGTCGCTGCCAGTCGCCCTGTAAGCCACCGATGTCGTCGACCCCCTCCTCCACCAGCAGCACCATGTACTTGCGGAAGGCGAGCGCGGCACCCTTCTCCTCGATCAGCCAGGCGCTCGTGGCGTACTTCTCCTCGTCACCGGCAAACCGGCGGGCCCGCGTCATCAGCGACACGAAGTACTCGCAGTCGCGGATCCGGTTGAGCACCGCCGTGCCGACGTACCCGTCGGCCCGCCGCCCGGTGACCACCGTGAAGCCCCGATCCTCCAGTAGGCCGGAGAGCCCCCGCACGTACCCGTTCTCCTCGGTGAAGCGGTACGACAGGAACACGCTGTGGGCCGTGCAGGCGGACCCCGTCAGCTCCGAACGCGCCACCTCCAGGGCGCGAATCTCGCCGACGTCCTCCACCAACTGCTCCAGCTTGTCGTCACCGGTCTCGGCCGCGATGCCCCGGACCTGGTCGAACAACTGACCCGTGCGGGCCGGGCCGGAGGCCAGCAGCCGAAACTCGCGACAGGCGATCAACATCGCCTCGGTCTCCGCGGTCAACATCTGCGCCGGGGTGCGTTTGTCGAGGGTGTAGATCTCCCTCAACCCGCTCCGCGCGCCACGGTAGAACCTCGACGCCTGCTCCTCCACCGCCGCCAGGTCGACGTAGAGCACAACCGCGATGCCGGCGGCCGACCAGCCGAGTGCCAGATCGCCGGCGCGGGTCAGCCCGGTGGAGAGCGGATCGACGATCACCACGTCGAAGGCGGTCTCCGCGGCGGCGCGTTCCGCCTCGTCGAGATTTTCCTGCACGACCACCCGCTCCACGAGCGAGCTGCGGGTCAACTCCTCATAGAGCTGACTGACGGCAGGAACGGAGTCACACAAGAGCACGGTCAGTCGGGACAGCGCAGGCACCAGGGCTCCATGAATATCTCACTGACGGGGAATGAGCACCCATGGTGGCACGATGATGAGCGAAAACACCTCGCCAGAATGTCCGCCTAGATTGTCCGAACGGCCCCGCAGCTCCCGGCCCCCGGTGCGGTGCGCGCACCGAACTTCTACCCGCGCGGAAAGAACGGCGCGATAAGCATCCGGCGGCGCAGCGACGAGTCCAGAATCTGACAGCCTTCGGGCTTGCCAATTCACCCGTCAATAGACCAGATTCCAATATCGTTTTAGCGATCGATCAGACCGTGCCGAGTGGGCCCGCGCCACCGGGGCCCATCGGCGCGGCCGGACCGGCGGTGGCGACGCTGGCGCTTGTCGCGTCCCGGAGGATCTCCCGGGGCAGCAGACGGCCCGACCGGTAGCAGATGCCGATACCGGAGATCAGCACGAAGATCGCCCCGAAGGTCTGCAACGAGCCGATCAACGCGCCGCCGAGACCGAGCAGCGGGCTGGCGATCATCAGCATCGCCCCGTCCCCGATGCTGAACATCCCCGAACGGGCCACCGCCCACCCGGTGAGCAACCAGCCGGCGCTGTAGCAGGTGGCACCGACCAGCACCAGCGATCGGGCGGTGGTGCCGAAGACCGGAGTCTGCTCGGACAGCCCGGCGAAGGGCAGCATGAGCACCGTACCGGCGATGCTGACCAGCAGGCCGGCCACGGCGGCGTGCCGGCTGCGGGTGGCGGCGAGCAGCCCGGTCAGCCCGAGCAGGGCCAGCAGGCCCAGCCAGACGGCGGCCACCCAGCCGATCAGGTACAACGCCCGGCCGTCGGCCGGATACGGGTCGTTGCCCACCCCGCCGTCGCTGGCCATCGCCACCGCGCCGTAGAGGATCGCGTACGCCGGCAGCAGCCAGACCGCGGCCCGGGCCAGCCGCCGCAGCGACCAGGCCCAGCTGGCGTTGGTGGCCGCCCGGGGTGGCCCCGGTTCGTCGACGAAGGGCAGGACGCCGAACCCCCCGCCGGTACGTCGGGTGCCGATCGGTCCCTTCGGGTCGTGCGCCCCGGGCACCTCCGGCGTGGACCACAGCCGCCGTACCGGCTCCATGCGTCACCTCGCTCACCCGCGACTGGTGCCGGGGCACGCCGAGGCGCCCCGATGCCTGGTCACCAACCGCGCTAGGACCGATGGTGGCAGGCGCCGGGGCGCTTCATGAGACTTTCTCGCATTTGCCGCCACGTCCGAGCCCACCGGCCCCGCCGCCGCGCGAGACCACCGGTTACGCCCCGCCGGTGCCTGCCGTCGTGGTACCCGAGTTGCGGCATCCCGCGCCCACCAGCCCCGCGGAGACCGCAAGATACGGCAACCCGACGCGGCTCGCGGAGGCGGAGGTGGGCGAACCGGGTCAGCACGCCGAACCGGCCCGGACCGCCGAAGCGGTTCGGGCCGGTAGCGGATCGGGTCAGCCGCGCTCGCGCTGTTCCGAGGAGTCGTTGAGCAGGCTCGTCGGTGAGACCGGCTCCGGCGCGGGCAGCCCCTGCGGGCTGTTGCCGCCGGTGGCCTGCGCCTCGGCCACGCGTACCTCGTCGTGGATCTCCTGGGCCGCCGCGGCGGCGGCCTGCGCGGCCTCCGCCGCCTCCCGCTCGACCGCGCTGGCGTCGTCGGAGGCCTCCTTGCTCGGCGCGTCACCGACCATCTGGCCCAGACCGCCGAGAGCGCCGCCCATACCCTCCAGGGCCTTGGTCAGCTCGGTCGGCACGATCCACACCTTGTTGGCCGTGCCGTTGGCGATCTGCGGCAGTGCCTGGAGGTACTGGTACGCGAGCACCTTCTGGCTCGGGTTGGCCTGGTGGATGGCGTCGAACACGGTCCGGATCGCCTTGGCCTGACCCTCGGCCTGCAGGATCCGGGCCTGCCGGTCACCGTCGGCGCGCAGCACCGCCGCCTGCTTCTCACCCTCGGCGGACAGGATCTGCGACTGCTTGTGCCCCTCGGCGTTCAGGATCGCGGCCCGGCGGTCCCGCTCGGCGCGCATCTGCTTCTCCATCGAGTCGCGGATGCTCGGCGGCGGCTCGATCGCCTTGATCTCCACCCGGGTCACCTTGATGCCCCAGCGGCCGGTGGTCTCGTCCAGCACGCCGGAGAGGTGCCGGTTGATCTCCTCCCGGCTGGTCAGCGCCCGCTCCAGGTCCAGCGAGCCGATGACGTTCCGCAGCGTGGTGACGGTCAGCTGCTCGATCGCCTGGAGGAAGTTGGAGATCTCGTAGGTGGCCCGGACGGAGTCCACCACCTTGAAGTAGAGGACGGTGTCGATCGACACGACCAGGTTGTCCGAGGTGATCACCGGCTGCGGCGGGAAGCTGACCACCTGCTCACGCATGTCGACCTTGGTGCGCACCGCGTCGATGAACGGCACGAGGATGTTCAGGCCAGGGTTCAGCGTGCGCTTGTAGCGGCCGAGCCGCTCGACGACGTCCTGACGCTGCTGCGGCACGATCCGCACCGACTTGGCCAGGGTGACCACCGCGATCAGCGCCACTGCTATCAATAGGGCGGGAACTACGAACTCCATCCGTTCACCTTTCCGCTTCGGGTAGCTCACCGGGAGTGGTGACGTCCCGCCAGACCAGGGCTACCGCTCCCTTGACCTGGATAACCTGCACCCGCTCGCCGGGTGCCAAAACCTGGGTGGCGTCGTAGGCGCGGGCGCTCCACACCTCGCCGTCGATCTTCACCATGCCCCGGTCGGCGTCCACCTGCTCAAGCACCAGGGCGGTGGAGCCCTCGATCGCCTCGACCCCGAAGGTGGTGTCGCCGCTGTCGGAGCTGGTCTGTTTGTGTCGTTGGATGACCGGCCGCGCGGCGAAGACGGTGAGCGCGGAGACCACCGCGAAGACCACCGCCTGCACGGCCACCGGTGCGCCGAGCGCGGCGGCACCGGCGGCGGCGAACGCGCCGACCGCGAACATGATCAGGAACAGGGTCGCGGTGAAGATCTCAGCGACCGCCAGCACCACACCCAGCACGATCCACACCACGGCATCCACGTAACGATCGTGACATGTCCGTGCACGTGTCATCGAACTGTCATGATCTCAGGGCGACCCCACCGACCTCGAGGGAGACTTCGTGCCCCTGCGTCCCGAAACCGCCCGGCAGGTCGACGCTCTGGTGGCCGACGCCCAGCAAGCCGGCCACGCCCCATCGCTGATCCTCGGCGTGGTCCGCGACGGTGCGCTGGCCCACCTGGCCGCCGCCGGCACCCAGCCGCCCCCCGACGCCGATCTCCAGTACCGCATCGGATCGATCACCAAGACGATGACCGCCGTCCTGGTCATGCAGGAACGCGACGCCGGCCGGCTGGCACTCGACGACCCGCTGCGTCGGCACCTGCCCGAGGCCGCCGCGGCCGGGCAGGTCACCCTGCGGCAGTTGCTCGGCCATGCCGGCGGCCTGCAACGCGAACCCGACGGCCCGTGGTGGGAACGCAACGAGGGCGTCGACCTGACCACCCTGCTGACCGGGTTCACCGCCGCGAAGGTCGCGTACCCGCCGTACCGGTTCTGGCACTACTCCAACCTGGCGTTCGGACTGCTCGGCGGGGTGCTGGAGCGGACCACCGGGACGCCCTGGTCGCAGCTGGTGCGCCAGCGGATCCTGGAGCCGCTCGGACTGCGCCGCACCACCTACGCGGCCACCGAACCGTTCGCCCGCGGCTACGTGCGGCACCCCTGGCACGACACGCTGCGGGAGGAGCCGCGAACCGACAGCCGGGCGATGGCGCCGGCCGGTCAACTCTGGTCCACCGTCACCGATCTCGCCCGCTGGGCGGCTTTCCTGGCCGACCCGGATCCAGCCGTCCTCAGCCCCGCCACCGTCGAGGAGATGTGCGTTCCGGTGATCCTCAGCGACCTGGACGCCTGGCGCGGCGGGTACGGCCTCGGCATCCAGCTCACCCGCGACGGCGACCGGGTCCACGTCGGGCACGGCGGTTCGATGCCCGGCTACGTCGCCACGCTGGCCGTGCACCGCCCCAGCCGCACCGGCGTCGTCGGCTTCGCCAACTCGTACGGGCTCCGTACCGGCGGGATCGGGCCGCTCGGCCACGAGATCCTCACCCTGGTGCTCGACGCCGAGCCGGCTCCCGCCCAGCCGTGGTCGCCGGCCGAGGCACCGGCACCGGCGGACCTGGCCCTGCTGTGCGGCCGCTGGTGGTGGATGGGTACGGCGCTCGACGTCAGCTGGGACCGGGCGACCGGCGAACTGGTCGGCACGGTGCGCGGCGACCGGGTCAGCCGTTACGCCCCGGAGGACACCGACCGGTGGCGCGGCGTCAGCGGCGTCGAGAACGGCGAGGTGCTGGCGGTGCTGCGGGACGAGAGGGGCCGTCCGGTCGCGATCGACATCGCCACCTTCGTCTTCACCCGCGACCCAGACGACGAGCCCTGACCAGTCCGCCCCCGCCGAACCGGGACGCCGCTCGCCCGACCGGCGTGGCCCGACCGGCTGGCCCGACCGGCTGGCCCGACCGGCGACCGGTCCCGCCGACACCCGTCACGGCGGGGTGGATCGGACCACCACCGCCTCGGGTGCCGGTGGCGTCGGTGCCGGGGACACGGGGGTCGACGGCGTCGGCGTCGGTGGCGCCGGCCGGTGCCGGGACAGCCGGCGCACCGCGGTGTTGAGCACCGCGATCAGCGGTACCGCGACGAGCGCGCCGACGATGCCCTCCAGCACCACTCCGGCGGTCACCGCCAGCACCACGGGCAACGGGTGCAGCGCCACCGCCCGGCCCATGATCCACGGTTGCAGGACGTTGCCCTCCACCTGCTGCACCACGACGACCGCACCGAGAATGATCAACGCGGTGACCCAGCCAGCGTCGACCAGGGCCACCAGCACCGCGACCGCGCCGGACAACGTCGCGCCGACGATCGGGATGAACGCGCCGAGGAACACCAGCGCCGTCAGCGGAAAGGCGAACGGCACGTCGAACAGCACCAGCGCGATGCCGATACCCACCGCGTCGATGAACGCCACGAGCACCGTGGCGCGCACGTAGGCGACCAGGGTCAGCCAGGAGGCACGCCCGGCGTCGTCGACCCGCCAGCGGGCGGCGACCGGGAACATCCCGACCAGGAAGCGCCAGATCCGGTCGCCGTCCCGCAGAAAGAAGAACGTGGCGAAGAGCACCAGCAGCGCCCCGGTGAACACCTCGACCACAGTGCCGGCGGTCGAGATCGCGTTGCTGGTCAACGCCTGCGAATTCTCGTTGATCCAGTTCTGGCCGGACTCGACGTACCTGTCGAGCTGGGTGTCGGAGAGGTTCAGCGGTCCGTCGCGCAGCCAGTCCTGGATCTGGCCGATGCCGGCCGCGGCGCTGGAACTCAGCTCGGGCAGACCGGCGATGAACTCGTTGACCACGAGCGTCAACGTGCCGACCACCGCGGCCAGCCCGCCGATGAGCACCACGGCCGTGGCGAGCGTACGCGGGAACCGGGCGCGCAGCAGCCAGCCGACGGCGGGCGCCAGCAGGGCGGCGAGCAGCAACGCCACGAGCAACGGCACGATGACGACGCGGATGGCGCCGAGGACGCGCAGCAGTCCCCAGCCGACGATCCCGATGACGATGAGCCGCCACGACCAGGCGGCGGCGATCCGCAGCCCTCTCGGCACGTCCGCGTCGTCCCGGCTCGCCGTGGAGACGGCAGCGTCGTCGGTCGGCGGCACCGGTTCGGCGAGGAACCGGTCCCGCTCGGCGCGTCGGGCGTTCTCCCGCTCCCGAGCCGTACGCACCGACTCGCGTCCCGTCGCGTACGCCTGACGCAACCGCTGCCGCAGCTGCTCTGTCCGGCTCACGTGGACACCCCCGGGGTGGTAGGGATCAGGCCGTTCACGGTAACGGTCGACGACCGCGCCGGTGGGGCCGGCGGTCAGTCCGGTTCGGTCACGAAGTCGATCAGTCGCTCCATCGCGTTGATCAGCGGAGTCTCCACGTCGGCGAAGTTGTTCACCCTGGACAGGATGTGTCGCCACATGTCGGCCGGTTCGGCGACCCCGAGCGCGGCGCAGACACCTTCCTTCCACGGCCGTCCCGGCGGCACCACCGGCCACGCCGCAATGCCCAGTGCGGCGGGTTTCACCGCCTGCCACACGTCGACGTAGGGGTGACCGGTGACCAGGACGTGCGGCGAGTTGACCCGGGCCACGATGCGGCTCTCCTTGGAGCCGGGTACGAGGTGGTCCACCAGCACGCCGAGCCGGCGGCCCGGGCCGGGGCCGAAGTCGCGTACCTCGGCGTCGAGGGCGTCGATGCCGGACAGCGGTTGCACCACCACGCCCTCGATGCGCAGATCGTCGCCCCAGATCCGCTCGACGAGAGCGGCGTCGTGCACGCCCTCGACCCAGATCCGACTGGCCCGGGCGACCCGGGCACGCACCCCGTCCACCGCCACCGAGCCCGAGGCGGTGCGCCGCCGGGCCGCCGGCACCGCCGGCCGGGTGGGACGGCGCAGGGTGACCGGGCGGCCGTCGAGCAGGAACGCCGCCGGCAGCAGCGGGAAGTTGCGCCGCCTACCGTGCCGGTCCTCCAGCACGACCGCGCCGGCCTCGAAGCCGACGACCGCGCCGCAGAAGCCGGACTCGGCGTCCTCGACCACGAGGTCCGGTTCGGCGTCGACCTCCGGGGTCACCCTCCGCCGCCGCCAGTCCCCCGCCAACACGTCCTCGCCGTAGCGCCGCCCCATCCCGCCACGCTAGTCCCGCCGCCACCACCCCCCAACCCCGACACACCCCACCCCCGGCCGACGTACGCGATCATGCAGGTGTGGCACGTGACAAAAGCCGTGAAGAACAATCAATCGCGCGCCACAACTGCATGATCGGCGCGACGGGGAGGCGGCGGCGCGGCAGTCGAGACACGGACGGGCGTCACCACGTACTCTTTCGGCATGTCCACCCCCGCTGCGGGTGCGGCCATCCTGGCGCCGCGCCGGTCGAGCCGGTTCGTCGCCTGGGTGCGCGCGTGGCGCGCCGGGCTGGTGCCCTTCGACGAGGTCGCCGACGCGGTCGCCGGCACCGAGGAGCACCTGGTCGCCGACGCGCCCGGCACCTGGACCGACGTACCGCTGCGGGAAGCGCTGCCCACCCTGGCCAAGCTCTCGCCGGACGAGATCCGGCTGGTGCTGCCGGCGCCGGGCGACCCGCGTGGCCTGCCCGGCCCGGGTGACTTCGCCGGTGCCGCACTGCTCGCCGGCGAGGCCGTGATCGCCGGCGCGCTTGGGCTGATCCCCGAGGTACGCGTGCACACCTCCGGTTCCGGCGACACCTTCGAGACGGTGCTCTGGCGGGTGCACCCGCTGCCGGCGGACGCGCCCGCCGCCAGCCTCACCCTGCCCGGTGCCGCCGAGGCGGAGGCGGAGCTGGCCGCCGCACTGGCCGACACCACCGCCGCGCTCACCCGCCTCGACGTGGCGCAGTGGCGGCCGGAGCTGGCCGGCGCCCTGGAGGCGTTGCGCCGCCCCGACGGCACCACCGACCTGCCACCCGGGTTCGACCCGCGCTCGCGCCGGCTGTTCGCCCGCGCCGCGGTGCTCGACCGGGTGCTCGCCCTGGCCGGGCATGCGGCCCCCGGCGGCGCGGTCAACAACTACGAGGCCCAGCAGCGCGACGCCGCCCTGCGCCCGCTCACCGCCGCCTGCCGCCAGGCCCTCGTCGCCGCCTGCAACGCCCCCCTCCGCCCCTAACCCCCACCCCCACCCCGGCCCCGGCCCCGGCCCCGGCTCCGGCTCCGGCTCCGGCTCCGGCTCCGGCTCCGGCTCCGGCTCCGGCGATCTTGCACTTTCGGTCGCCGTTCTGTGGCTTTTGTCAGCTTATGCCCCGACCAAAAGTGCAAGATCCGCGGAGAGCGCGGAGAGCGCGGAGAGCGCGGAGAGCGCGGAGAGCGCGGAGAAACGGTGCCGGTCAGGGGGTGTGGGCGGCGAGGAAGATGCGGACCGCCTCGTCGGCCCAGCGGCGCAGGTCGGCCTCGGGGAACGACTGACGGACGGCGAACATCGCCTCGTTTAGCGGGATCGACAGGATCAGATAGTTCAGGTACTGCGCGGCGAGCAGCGGGTCCGACACCCGTAGCAGGCCCCGCTCGGCGAGGCGGGTGATGGCCCTGGCGAGGGTGGCGTGGCCGCGTTCCGGTGCGGCGTGGTGCCACGCGCGGGCCAGCTCGGGGAAACGGCCTGCCTCCCCGATCAGCATCCGACGCAGCTGGAGCAGGTGCGGCGCGGTGACCGTGGTGACGTGTTCGCGGGCGAAGGCCCGCAGGTCACCCGGGAGGTCGTCGGTGTCGGCCAGGGCCTCGACGTACGCCGAGCCGGCCCGCTCGGCCTCGGCGATCGCGCCGGTGAACACCGCTTCGAAAAGGCCGTGCTTGTCGGTGAAGTGGGCGTACACGGTCACCTTGGAGACACCGGCGCGGGCGGCGATCCGGTCCATCCCGGCGGCCAGGTAGCCGTGTTCGAGGAACTCGATCAGGGCCGCGTCGAGGATCCCGCGCCGGTTGACGTCCTTTCGCATCCCCGAACTGTACTGTACGGTTCAGTTCATGTCAGTGGTCACGTCCCAGGACGGCACCCGCATCGGGTACCAACGCGACGGCGCCGGACCGGCGCTGATCCTCATCGACGCCGCCGGGCACTTCCGTGCCAACAGCCCGCTCGGCGAACTCGCCGACCTGCTCACGCCTGACTTCACCGTCTACCGCTACGACCGGCGCGGGCGCGGGGACAGCGGCGACACCCCGCCCTACGCACCCGAGCGCGAGGTCGAGGACCTCGCCGCGCTGATCGCCGAGGCCGGCGGGTCCGCCGCGTTGTACGGGTACTCCTCGGGTTGCCTGCTCGCGTTGCACGCGGCCGCCGCCGGCCTCGACGTACGACGGCTGGTCCTGCTGGAACCACCGCTGGACAGCGACGGTGACGAAGCCGGCCAACGGGCCTTCACCGCGCACCTGAGCCGACTGACCGGCGCCGAGGCGGTGACGTACTTCCTGACCGAGATCGGCGTACCCGAGCACATGATCAGCGGGATGCGCGACACACCACACTGGAACGCCATGGTCTCGGTGGCACACACCCTGGCCTACGACAGTCTGCTCAGTGCGGCCACCGGACCGACCGTGCTCGCCCGCGTACGTACTCCGACGCTCGTCCTGCACAGCGCCGGCAGCAGCGACGACCTGACCGGGATGGCCGCCACCACCGCCGGTCTGCTGCCCGCCGCCGAGCGGCGCGGCCTGCCCGGCGAGTGGCACGGCGTGCCGGCGACGACCCTCGCTCCGGTGCTCACCGAGTTCCTGCTCCGCGACGCGGCACGGCACTGATCGGACGCGACCCCGACGAGGTGCCGGATCAGACCTCGTCGATCAGGTCGGCGACCGAGTTGACGATGCGGGAGGGGCGGTACGGGTAGCGTTCCGCCTCCGCCCGGGAGCTGATCCCGGTCAGCACCAGGATGGTCTCCAGCCCGGCTTCCAGGCCGCAGAGGATGTCGGTGTCCATCCGGTCGCCGATCATCGCGGTGCTCTCCGAGTGCGCGTTTATCGTGTTCAGCGCCGACCGCATCATCATCGGATTGGGCTTGCCGACGAAGTACGGCTCGACACCGGTGGCCTTGGAGATCATCGCGGCCACCGAGCCGGCCGCCGGCAGGGCACCCTCCACCGACGGCCCGGTGGCGTCGGGGTTGGTGCAGATGAACCGGGCCCCGTCGTTGATCAGCCGAACCGCCTTGGTGATCGCCTCGAAGCTGTAGGTGCGGGTCTCCCCCAGCACCACGTAGTCGGGGGCGAAGTCGCTGAGCACGTAACCCACCGCGTGCAGGGCGGTGGTCAGCCCGGCCTCACCGATGACGTACGCCGTACCGCCCGGCCGTTGGTCGGCCAGGAACTGGGCGGTGGCCAGGGCGGACGACCAGATCGCCGACTCCGGCACGTCCAGGCCCATCCGGGCCAACCGGGCCTGGAGATCGCGCGGCGTGTAGATGGAGTTGTTCGTCAGCACCAGGAAGGGCTTGCCGGAGGTACGCAGCCGCTTGACGAACTCCGGCGCGCCCGGCACCGGCTGGCCCTCGTGCACCAGCACCCCGTCCATGTCGGTGAGCCAGCTCTCGACGGGCTTACGGTCCTGCATGATCATCCCCAGGGGTGTCGTCGGGTGCGCCACGGTGGTCAGGACGGACGGCGAGCCGGGACGCAGCAGACCGTGGGACAGGTGTCCCACATCGGCAGCTCGCCCAGGCGACGGCGCGACTGCGCCCCGTCCGGGTCGATGCGTTCCCGCACCAGCTCCCGCACCATGGTCACGTAGCGCGGGTCGGTGCCCGGGGTGCCGGCGCGGACGAAGTCCACACCGAGCCGCTTGGCCGTGTCCAACGCCTCGGTGTCGAGGTCCCACACCACCTCGAGGTGGTCGGAGACGAAGCCGATCGGGCTGACCACCACGCCGGTCACGCCCTGCTCGGCGAGCGATTCCAGGTGGTCGTTGATGTCCGGCTCCAGCCACGGCACGTGGGGCGGGCCGGAACGGCTCTGCCAGACCAGGTCGTACGGCAGGTCCGGGGCCGCCGCCGCGTGCACCAGCCGGGCCGTCTCGGCGAGTTGGGCGGTGTACCGGCCGCCGTGCGGACCGGCGCTGTCGGCCGCCGAGATCGGCACCGAGTGCGCGGTGAACACGAGCCGGGTGCTGTCCCGCCGCGCCGGATCGAGCTGGGCCAACGCGGCGCGCACCGCGTCGGCGTGCGGCTCGACGAAGCCGGGGTGGTCCCAGAACTGGCGCAGCTTCTCGATCACCGGTGCGTCCGGGCCGACCGCCGCCCGCGCGGCGGTGATGTCCTCCTGGTACTGCCGGCACGAGGAGTACCCACCGAAGGCGCTGGTGACGAACGCCAGTGCCCGCTGTACGCCGTCGTCGCGCATCTGGGCCACCGTGTCGGCGAGCATCGGGTCCCAGTTCCGGTTGCCCCAGTAGACCGGCAGGTCGAGCCCGTTGGCGGCGAAGTCGGCGCGGACCGCCGCCAACAGCTCCCGGCACTGCTGGTTGATCGGGGAGACCCCACCGAAGTGCTGGTAGTGCTCGGCGACCTCGGCCAGCCGCTCCGGCGGTACGCCCCGCCCCCGGGTCACGTTCCGCAGGAACGGCAGCACGTCGTCGGGCCCCTCCGGGCCACCGAAGGACACCAGCACCACCGCGTCGTACGCCATGGTCCCATTCTTGCCGGTGGCCTGCGGCGTCCCGGCAACGCCCCCGGGTCCCGGTCGTAAACAGACCGCGGGATGGTCGGCGTCAGGCGCCGACCGCGTGGTAGCCGCCGTCGACGTGCACGATCTCGCCGGTGGTCGCCGGGAACCAGTCCGACAGCAGGGCGAGACAGGCCCGGGCGGCCGGCTCCTGGTCGGTCAGATCCCAGCCCAGCGGGGCCCGCCCGGCCCAGGCGTCCTCGAACTGCTCGAAGCCGGGAATGGACTTCGCGGCCATGGTGCGCAGCGGACCGGCGGCCACCAGGTTGCTGCGGATGCCCTGCTTGCCCAGGTGCAGGGCGAGGTAGCGGGAGGCCGACTCCAGCCCGGCCTTGGCCACGCCCATCCAGTCGTACACCGGCCATGCCAGGCTGGCGTCGAAGGTCAGGCCGACCACCGAGCCGCCCGGCGACATCAGCGGCAGCGCCGCGACGGCCAGGGACTTGTAGGAGTACGTCGAGACGTGCAGCGCCGTCGACACGTCCTGCCATGAGGCGTCGAGGAACCCGCCGCCGAGGCAGCTCTGCGGGGCGAACCCGATCGAGTGGACCAGCCCGTCGAGCCCGTCGACGTGCTCGCGGACCTTGTCGGCCAGCCCGGCGAGATGCTCGGGGTCGGTCACGTCCAACTCGATGACGGGCGCCGGCTCGGGCAGCCGCTTGGCGATCCGCTCCACGAGTGACAGTCGGCCGTAGCCGGTGAGCACGACCTGGGCGCCGTTCTCCTGAGCGAGCTTGGCCACCGAGAAGGCGATCGAGGCGTCGGTGATGACGCCGGTGACGAGCAGCCGCTTACCGGCCAGCAGTCCGGACATTACGCTCATTCCTCCGTACTCGGGATTCAGTGGCCCATGCCCAGGCCACCGTCGACCGGGACGACCGCGCCGGAGACGTACCCGGCGCTGTCCCCCGCCAGCCAGGTGACCACCGCCGCCACCTCGTCCGGAGTGGCCATCCGGCCCGCCGGGATCGACTTGAGGATCTCGGCCTTGCGCTGGTCGGTCAGCCCGGCGGTCATGTCGGTCTCGATGAAGCCCGGCGCGACCACGTTCGCGGTGATGTTGCGGCCGCCCAGCTCCCGGGTGATCGAGCGGGCCACCCCGACCAGGCCGGCCTTGCTGGCCGCGTAGTTGACCTGGCCGGCACCGCCGGAGAGGCCGACCACCGAGGAGACGAAGATCATGCGTCCCCACCGGGCCCGCAGCATCTTCCCGGAGGCCCGCTTGGCGCAGCGGTACGCGCCGGTCAGGTTGGTGTCCAGCACCCGGGTGAACTGCTCCTCCGACATGCGCAGCAACAGCGTGTCGTCGGTGATGCCGGCGTTGGCGACCAGCACCTCCACCGGCCCCAGCTCCGCCTCGACCGCCGCGAAGGCCGCGTCGACGGACTCACCGTCGGTGATGTCGCACCGCACGCCGAACAGCCCCTCCGGCGCCCCACTGCCCCGGTGGGTGATCGCCACCCGGTCGCCCTGCTTGGCGAAAGCCTGGGCGATGGCCAGACCGATCCCCCGGTTGCCCCCGGTAACCAGCACAGTTCGCGACACGGTGCGTCCCCTCCCAAAGATCGCTGCGGCTTGGAGACTAGGCGTTACCGCACGGTAATCACTAACCCGGCGCACGTCGTACCCGGGTACCACCTGGCGGATCACCCCGTGGTCGCACGACGCGGCGCGCCGATCGAACTACCCTGCCGGGATATGGACCGCAGTACCGTCGATGCCGCCCTGGCGGGGCTGCGCCGCACCATGGCGGGGCCGGACTATCCGGCCAGGCGCCGACCACTGGACCGGTTGCGACACCGGCCCCGCACCGTCGCCGTGCTGCGCACGCTCGGGCTGCTGGCGCTGCTCGGGCTGGTCCTGATCACCGCGCAGTTCCTGCTGGACACCCGGCGCCTGCCGGTCGCCACCGCGTGGGTCATCGCGCTGCTCACCGTCGCACCGCTGCCCCTGCTGCCCACCCGACCACTGCTGGCCTGGCGGATCATGTTCGTCGGGCAGTTGTTCGGCACCTTCAACCGACGCACGACTGACGACGCCGTGGTGCTCGGCCCCGCCACGTACGAGTTCTGGCCGTGGAGCCCGACGCAGCTCCTGGTCATCATCGTCGTGCTGGTCACCGTGGCCGCCCGGGTCGACCGGGCCGTGCTCGCCTGGACGGGGCTGTTCAGCCTGATCCCGGTCTGGATGTTCGTGCCGCCGGGCAACCAGGTGGCCGTCACCCTGCTGTTCGTGGTGCTGCTCATCGTCGGCGACCTGCTGCGGCACAACCTGCTCACCAAACGGGCCCTGGCCGAGCAGGCCGAACTGAGCGAGTTGGAGAAGGCCCGGCGGGCGGTGCTGGAGGAACGCACCCGCATCGCCCGGGAGATGCACGACGTGGTCGCGCACCACATGTCGCTGATCGCCGTCCAGGCCGAGACCGCGCCGTACCGACTCGCCGTGCCCGAGCCCGCCCGCGCCGAGTTCACCGCCATCGCCGAGGCCGCCCGGGCGGCGCTGACCGACATGCGGCGGCTGCTGCGCGTGCTGCGCAGCGAGACGGAGGACCCCCGGACCGCCCCGCAGCCGACGCTGGCCGAACTACCGGCGCTGGTGGTCGCCGCGCGGCGGGCCGGCATGACCGTGGAACTGGACACCGACGTCACCGTCGAGCCACCGGCCCCGGTCGGGCTGGCCGCGTACCGGATCGTGCAGGAGGGACTGGCCAACGCGGCCCGCCACGCGGCCGGCGCCGAGGTGCGCGTCACGCTCCGCGACCGCCCCGGCGCCCTGGCGGTACGCGTCCAGAACGCCACTGGCGGAACCCCGGCCGGCCCCGACGCACGCGGCGGCGGGCAGGGACTGACCGGCATGCGGGAGCGGGTCCTCGCCCTCGGTGGCAGCTTCACCGCCTGTCCCACCGCCGACGGCGGCTACGCGATCGACACGCTCCTGCCGGCCGACCCGCCACCATCCGACGAGCCCGAGGACGGACCATCATGATCCGGGTGCTGATCGCCGACGACCAGGCGATGGTCCGGCAGGGCTTCGGCGCCCTGCTGGCCGCCCAGCCGGACCTGCTGGTGGTCGGCGACGCCGCCGACGGCGCCCAGGCGGTCGCCCAGGCCCGCCGACTCGACCCGGACGTGGTGCTGATGGATGTGCGGATGCCGGTGCTCGACGGGCTCGCCGCGACCCGCAAACTGCTCGGCGACAGGCCTGCCGACCGGCCCCGCGTGCTCATCCTCACCACCTTCGACCTGGACGACTACGTCTACGAGGCGCTGCGCGCCGGTGCCAGCGGCTTCCTGCTCAAGGACGCCCCCGCCGCCGACCTGATCCACGCGGTACGCGTCGTCGCCGGCGGTGACGCGCTGCTCGCCCCGACCGTCACCCGCCGCCTGATCGCCGAGTTCGCGGCCCGGCCACACCGGCAGCGGCCCCGACCCACCGCCCTCGCCGCGCTCACCCCGCGCGAGACCGAGGTGCTGCGGCTGATCGCCCAGGGACGCTCCAACGGCGAGATCGCCGCGGAGCTGGTCGTCGCGGAGCAGACCGTCAAGACCCACGTCGGCCGGATCCTGGCGAAACTCCAGTTGCGCGACCGCGCCCAGGCCGTCGTGCTCGCCTACGAGACCGGTCTGGTCGCCGCCGGGGAGTAGCTCCACCGTGGTAGCCACGAACGGCTCCCCGGGGTGACGACCGGCACCACACCGCCGACACATCCTGCACTCCACGACCGGGTGGAGGGAGCACGTGATGGTGGGCAGCAGGATGTTCCGGCTGGGCCTCGCGGCGATGCTGGCGGCCGGACTGGTACGGCCTTCGGCGGTGTCGCCCGACCCCGCGCCGGCCGGCTTCGTCGAGGCGTACCCGTCGACCGCCGCCGCGCTGGACGCCGCTGGCTTGCCGTACACCCACTGGGCCGCGCAGGGTCGGCGGTTCCTGGCCTTCGACCCGCGCGGTGACGGTCGGGCCGTCGAGGTCCTCGGTGACCTGGCCACCGCCGATCGGATCGCGGTGCTGGTGCCCGGCGTCGGAACCCGGCTGGCCGACTTCGATCGAGGGCTGGGCGGCGTCGCGCGGCGCGCTCCGGCCCGGCAGGCCCGAGACCTGCGTGCCGCGTTGCAGGCCGCCGATCCGCACGCCCGGGTGGCCGTGCTGGCCTGGCTCGGCTACGACCCGCCCGACAGTCCCGTCACGGCAGCCACCCCGGCCGCCGCCCGTCGCGGTGCCGACCAGCTCGGCCACCACCTGCGGACACTGGCCGGGCGGCTACCGGCCAGCCGGATCACCCTGGTGGGTCACAGCTACGGCGCGCTGGTCGTCGGGCTGGCCGCCTTGGACGCCCCGCCGCAGGTCACCGACGTGGTCACCCTCGGCGGTGTGGGCGTCGGCGCGGAACACGCCGACCGTTTCGGGCCGGTCCGCGTCTGGGCGGCCGAGGCACCGGACGACTGGATCCGACGCGTGCCGCGGCTTCGCCTGCCCGAGTTGGGACACGGGGCCCGACCGGCCGACGCCGCCTTCGGTGCGCGACCGCTGCCGGCCGCCTCGACCGGCCACGACGGATACCTGCTACCCGGCGGACCGACCCTCGCGGCGGTCGCCGAGGTGGTGCTGCGTGGTGCGATCGGCACGGGCCAGATCCGTTGGGACGTCACGGTCACCCCGGGAACGGCCCGATGAGCGGCCCGCACACCGCCCACCGGCCGGTTCGGGATCCGCTCGTCGACGGGCTGCGTGCCGCCGCCGTCGCCGCGGTGGTGCTCGGGCACTGGTTGGTCACCGGCCTGGTGCTCGACGGGGCGGGCGCGTTGCACCTGGCCAGCCCGCTGACCGCGATGCCGGCCCTGGCCCCGGCCAGCTGGGTGCTGCAGACTCTCGGGCTGTTCTTCTTCGCCGCCGGTCACGCCTCCGCCCGTTCGGCGGACCGGCATCCCGGACCCGGTTGGCTGGGACACCGGCTGCGGCGGCTGCTCCTGCCGGCGGTCGCCCTGCTCGGCACCGGGTCGGCCGTACTGCTGGCCGCCGCCGTCGCCGGCGTCGCCGACGACACCCTGTCGGTGGCGCTGACCCTGGCGATCAGTCCCCTGTGGTTCCTGGCACCCCTGCTGACCCTGGTGGTGCTCACCGGCCCGCTGCGCGCCGCCGTACGCCGCTGGGGCACGCCGCGCTGCGCGGTCACCGCGGCGGCCATGGTGGCCGGCGCCGACCTGGCCGTGCGGCTGCTGCCCGCCGGTGCCTGGCTGCCACCGGTGACGCTGCTGGCCGCCTGGGCCGTGCCGTACCTGCTGGGACTGGCCCACGCCGACGGCCGGCTGGGCCGACAGCGTGACGCCCGCTGGCTGGCCGCCACGGGGGCGGTCGGACTGGCCGCCGTGCTCTCCGTCGGCTATCCGGTCAGCGCGGTCGGGATCCCCGGCGACGGCCGGTCCAATCTCGATCCGCCGTCGCTGCTCGTGGTGGCGCTCGCGGTCACCCAGACAGGTCTCGGCCTGCTGGCCCGGCCGACGCTGGTCCGACTGCTGTCCCGGCCGGTGCCGCGCCGGCTGACCGCCGAGATCAACCGGCACGCGGTACGCGTCTATCTCTGGCACCAACCGGTGCTGGTCGCGGTGGCGGTGCTCGCCGCGCACGGCGGGACCGCGCTGCCGGGGCTGCACACCGCGCCGGACGACCCGACCTGGCTGCTGGCCCGGATCGGTTGGCTGCCGGTGCTCACCGCCGTGCTGGTGCTGCTCGTCCGACGCCGGGACCCCCGGCGGACGACGGCAGCCGTCAGCGCCGGCCGGGCCGCCGACGACCGATGAACGGGCGCGCTCCGTCAGCCGGTCGGCCGAGTGGGACGGGCGCGTACGCGGGGTGTACGATGATCGACGTTTGCGGGTCGCTCGGCGGCCCGCGTCGCCCCGGAACCGACCCCAGGAGGTGATCGCTGTGCGAGATAGCGATCCTCCCAGTCGTGGCCGGGCCGACCGCCAGCCACGCTGAGCCCCGCTCCGCCTGAGCTGGCCCGCTCCCCCGCGCGCCCGTCCCACCGCCCGGCGACCCTGTCGCGGCGGCCGATCGGACGGGCGCCGCCGGAAAGCACCCCGGTCACGACTTCGCGTGTGCGCGTCCCGATCCACCCCTCCCGCGGTCCGCCCTGCCGGGGCCGCCGAGCCGCCACGTCGGAGCTGTCATGAGCCGCTACGTCGCCCCGCTGGGCTTCACCCTCGCCGCCGTCTGGGTAGCCGTCCTCTTCGTCCTCGCCAGCGCCAGCCACTAACCCCACCCCACCCCACCCGCCCACCTGCATCGATCATGAGGTTGGCGGCGGGTTTGATCTTCAAAAGTGCCGCTAACCTCATGATCAACCAGGGGCTCTGGCGGTGGTCAGATCATGCGGGAGGACCAGAGGAGGCTGAAGGCGCCGGCGCAGAGGGCCAGCAGCAGGGCGATGCCGGCGTACCACTGGGTGATCTCGCGCGGTTCGGTGCGGAAGCCGATCGAACTGCCCATGTCCTGGTACACCTGCTTGAGTTCGTTGACCGTCGCGGCCTCGTAGAAGAAGCCCTCAGTGGTCTCCGCCAACTCGGCCAGGGCGAGCCGGTCCACCGGCACCCGCTGCAACTGACCACCGATGTCCACGTGCCCGGAATCGGTGCCGAAGGCGATCGTGGAGACCGGCACGTTAGCCGCCTGCGCCGCGGCGGCCGCCTCCTCCACCGACCGTCCGGCCGTCCGGAAGCCGTCCGAGAGCAGCACGATCCGGGCCGGCGGGATGCCGGCCGCCCCGTCGGCCGGCACCGACCGGATCGCCTCCAGGCAGGTGAAGACCGCCTCGCCGGTGGCCGTCGCCTCGGCCAGCACCAGGCCCTCGATGGCACTGGTCACCGCCGGGCGGTCCTTCGTCGGCGGCACCAGCACGTTCGCCGACTTGGCGAACGAGACCAGTCCCAGGTTGTACGTCTCCGGAAGCTCCGCCACGAACTGCATGGCCGCCTCCTGGGCCGCCTCCAGCCGGTTCGGCGGCACGTCGTCGGCCTGCATGGACAGTGACACGTCGATGGCCAGCATGATGGTGGCGCGTTCCAACGGCTCCCGGGTGTCGACCGCGGGCCGGGCCAGCGCACCGGCCAGCACGAGCAGGGCCAGCAGGAACGCGGTGGCCGGCACGTGCCGCCGCCAGCCGAGACCCTTCGGCGCCACGGTACGCAGCAGGTCCACGTTGGTGAACCGCAGCGCGTAGTCGCGCCGGCGCAGCTGCCGCCAGACGTACAGCGCGGCGAGGGCGAGCACCGGCAGCACGGCCAGCAGCCACCACGGTTGCAGCAGTCGAATCATCGTGTCGTCCCCCGGGTGCGGGCGTGCCGCTGGGCGGCCACGAAGCGCACCATGTCCAGCAGCCAGTCTCGGTCGGTACGCAGTCGCAGGTGGGCGGCGCCGGCGGCGCGCAGGGCGGCGGAGATCTCCGCCCGCTGGGCCGCGGCGGCTGCCGCGTAACGATGCCGCAGGCTCGGGTCGGCGGTCTGCACCTCGTGCAGTTCGCCGGTCTCCGGGTCGACCACCGGGAGCACCCCGACGTCGGGCAGTTCCAGCTCCCGCGGGTCGACCACCTCAATGGCGAGCAGATCCTGTCGTACCCGCAGCTTGCGCAGCGGGCGCGCCCACTGGGCCGGCGGGGCGAGGAAGTCGGAGATGACCACGGCGACACCGCGCCGCCGGGGTGGCCGGTTGAGCATGTCGATGAGCGCGCCGAGGTCACCGCGGCCGGGCCGGATCTCGGTGCCGGCGATGGCCCGCAGCATGCCCTGGGCCTCCTTGCGGCCGGACCGGGCCGGCAACCGGACCAGTCGCCCCGGGCCGGCCGGGGGCGACTGCCGCCGGCCACGGCGGGGCACCGGCACGTCGCCGCCGCTGCCGACGACCGCGCCGATCCGGTTGCCGCCCCGCACGGTCAGGTGCGTGATCGCCGCGGCCGCCGCGATCACGACGTCCCGCTTGAGCCACCGGCCGGTGCCGAAGTCCAGGCTCGCCGACAGGTCCACCGCCAGCCACGTCTCCAGCTCACGGTCGGCCACGGTACGCCGCACGTGCGGGGTGGTGGTCCGGGCGGTCACCGGCCAGTCCATCCGGCGCACGTCGTCGCCGGGACGGTACTCGCGCGACTCACCCGCCTCGCTGCCCGGCCCGGGCAGCAGGCCCGCGTAGTCACCCTGGAGAAGCCCGTCGAGTTTGCGGGTGACCAGCAGTTGCAGCCGGGACAGCACGGCACCGGAACGGTCGCCGGCCGCCATCCGGTCCGGCTCACCGGGTCGAGGGGTGGTGGAGGTCACGGCCGCTGCCCGGGCCACCCTGAGGTAGGTGCCACCGCCCCGGCGGGCGGGGTGGCCTGCTGCCGGGGTGCCACCGACGGCAGCGGGATGGTCGACATCACCCGGTGCACCACGTGGTCGGCCGGTACGTCGTCGGCGAGCGCGTCGTAGCTGAGCACCAGCCGGTGCCGCAGGATGTCCGGTGCGATGTCCTGCACGTCCTGTGGCAGGGCGTAGTCCCGGCCGCGGAGCAGGGCCAGCGCCCGGGTCGCCCGGACCAGCCCGAGCGAGGCCCGGGGGCTGGCACCGTACTGGATCAGTTGCGCGACGTCGGGCATGCCGTGTTCCGCCGGCGTACGGGTGGCGAGTACCAGCCGGACCGCGTAGTCGACCAGGGCGTTGTGCACGAACACCTGGTCGGCCTTGAGCTGGAGGGCGACCAGATCGTCGGTGTCGAACACCGGGGTGGGCTCGGGTGCCGCGACACCCATCCGGTAGACGATCTCCCGCTCCTCGGCGTCCGTCGGGTAGCCCACAATGATCTTCATCAGGAAGCGGTCCCGCTGCGCCTCCGGCAGCGGGTACACCCCTTCCTGTTCGATCGGGTTCTGCGTCGCCATCACCAGGAACGGGTTCGGCACCCGGTGGCTCTCGCCACCGATCGACACCTGCCGCTCGCTCATCACCTCCAGCAGCGCGGACTGCACCTTCGCGGGCGCCCGGTTGATCTCGTCGGCGAGCAGGAAGTTGACGAAGACCGGGCCCAGCTCGACGTCGAACTTCTCGCTGGACTGCCGGTAGATCCTGGTGCCCATGATGTCGGCCGGCACCAGGTCCGGGGTGAACTGCACCCGGGCGAACGACCCGCCGACCACCTTGGCGAGGGTCTCCACCGCGAGGGTCTTGGCCACCCCCGGCACGCCTTCCAGCAGACAGTGGCCCCGGGCGAGCAGCGCGACGAACATCCGCTCGACCATCCGGTCCTGCCCGACGATCACGCGCTTGATCTCGAACAGCGCCCGCTCCAGCAGGGTGGCGTCCTGCGCCGGGGTGGTCGGCGGCGCGGGCGCCTGCGGTTGGGCCCCGTTCGGCGGCGGGGCATCGGGCGTGGTCGGCTGGGCCACTGGTCCTCCACAGCGTGAGCGGTCGTCGCGGTGTGTGCGGTACCAAGCCTCGCATGCCCGACTGAGTGCCGACTGGGGGAGCGACCGATTTCCGCCACGCCGTTCCGGGACGGAAAAATCGCCGATCACCAGTGGACAAAAGCCATCCCGGCGTGTGTACCATTCATCCGTCGCCGGGCGGCTTCCCCCGTGGCCGCCCGGCGCTCACTCTTCCCCGCCGTCCTAGACTGAGCGGGATGACCCACCCCGACAGCCCCGCCGAGACGCTGCCCTGTTCGGCCCGTGGGTGTCGCGCCCCGGCCCGATGGGCACTGCGCTGGAACAATCCCCGCCTGCACCGGCCCGAGCGGCGCAAGACCTGGCTCGCCTGTGACACGCACCGGCCCTTCCTCGGCGACTTCCTCGGCGCACGAGGCTTTCTGCGTGAGGTCGCCCCGATGGCGGAATCGCCTACGCTCGAAGGGTGAACGCGTACAACGAAAGGCTGGGCCCGTGAGCGCGAGGAGTGAGCTTGCGAGCCCCGCAGTCGCGAACGAAAGGCTGGACCCGTGAGCGATGACGAGCCTGAGGTTCCGCCGTCGGCCGCGCCGACCAGCCCGCTGGAACCGTGGCCGGACACCGTGCGGTGGCAGTCGATATCGACCGACCTGATCTGGGTGGAGCTGCTGCGCCTGGCGACCGGCGTGGCCGTCGTCGCGGCGGTGCTCGGGGTCGGCTGGGCGCTCACCGGTTCCTGGCCGTTCGGGTTGGCGCTCGGTGCGGTCGTGCTGTTCGCTCTCTGGCGGGTGGTGACCATCGTGCGGGCGGTACGCGCCTGGGGCTACGCCGAACGTGAGGACGACCTGCTGGTCCGGCACGGCCTGCTGGTCCGCCGGCTGTCCATCGTCCCGTACTCGCGGATGCAGTTCGTCGATGTCAGCGCCGGCCCGCTGGAGCGGGCGTTCGACCTGGCGACCGTCCAGTTGCACACGGCGGCCGCGGCCAGCGACGCCCGGGTGCCGGGGCTGCGTCCGGCGGAGGCGTCCCGGCTGCGGGACCGCCTGACCGCGCTCGGCGAGGACCGGGCGGAAGGACTGTGAGCGGCCCAGCCGCTCCGGGTCCGGACCGGACCCCGACCGGCGCCGACGAGCGGGATCACGTCGGGGAGGCGGTGCGCGGCCAGGCTCCCGGCCGGCCCGCCGAACGCGCCGTACCGGCGATGCCCGCCGAGGCACCACCGTCCGACCACGCCGTGCCGGCGGCACCCGGGGCAGCACCACCGGGCGAGCGCCCGCAGCCGGGCCCGTACCAGGTGGCGGGGCCGTCATCGCCGGTCGGCGCGCCACAGCCGCCCGGCGGGTGGGTCGGTCCACCCCCGCCGGATCCGTCGGCGCGGCAGCGGCTGCATCCGCTCAGTCCGGTGCTGCACGGCGCCAAGTCGCTGGCCGTGGTCATCGCCGGGCTGTCCTGGTCGACCCTGTCGCGGGTGGGGTTCGGCTGGTTCGCCGCGATGGTGATCGTGCTCGCACTCGGCGCGAGCGTGCTGGCCGTGGTCAGCTGGTACAACACCGGCTACCAGGTGGTCGGCCGGGAGTTGCGCATCCACGAAGGGTTGCTCTGGCGCCGCAGCCGGGCGATCCCGTTGGAACGGCTCCAGGCCGTCGAGGTGGTCCGGCCGTTGCTCGCCCAGCTCACCGGGCTGGCCGAGCTGCGGCTGGAGGTGGTCGGCGGCGGCAAGACCGAGGCGCCGTTGGCGTACCTCAGCCTCGCCGAGGCCGGGGTGCTGCGGCAGCGGCTGCTGACCCTGGCCGGTAACTCCTCCGGCACGGTGCCGGCGGCCCAGGCGCAGCCGGTGCCGGCCGGTGCCCAGCCGCCCACGCAACCCGGGCGGCCGTTGCACGCGGTGAGCAACCGGGACCTGCTGATCAGCCAGCTGCTGACCCCGCAGGCGTTCCTGCTGCCCTTCGGCGTGGCCTTCGTGGCGACGCAGTTCCTGTCCGAGGGGTCCTGGTCGTTCATCGCGGTGGCGAGCACGCTCACCGCGATGGCCGGTGTCCTGCTGCAACCCGTCCGCCGGGTGCTCGACGACTGGCGGTTCCAGTTGGCCCGCGACGACGACCGGCTGCGCATCCGCAACGGCCTGCTGGAGACCAGGTCGCAGACCGTACCGTTGCATCGGGTGCAGACCGTGCGGGTGACCTGGCCACTGCTCTGGCGGATGAAGGGCTGGCTGCGGCTGCGGCTGGAGGTGGCTGGCTACGCCGCCGGCGAGGCCGACGAGCGCAACCGGCCGGACCGGCTGCTGCCCGTCGGTGACCAGCCGACGGGCGAGATGATCGTGGCCGAGGTGCTGCCCGGGGTGGCGCTGGCGGCGCTGCCGTTGCGGCCCCCACCGGCCCGGGCCCGCTGGGTGCACCCGTTGAGTCGCCAGGTGCTCGGTGCCGGTCTGACCGAGCAGGTCTTCGCGGTCCGGTCGGGTCTGCTCACCCGTCAACTGACGGTCGTGCCGTACGCCCGGTTGCAGAGCGTACGGGTGGTGCAGGGGCCGGTGCAGCGGCTGCTCGGGTTGGCCACCGTGCACGCCGACACCGCCGGTGGAGCCGGCGCGGCGGCGGTCGACCGGGACCTCGCCGACGCCTGGGCGTTGGCGGCGGAGCTGACCGCCCGGGGTCAGGTCGCCCGCCGCGCTGGCTGACCTGACCCGCCGACGGGGTCAGCGGCGGCTGGGCAGGGCGGACGGCGCCACGGGTACGGGCTCGGCGGTGGCGGTGTCGGGCGGGGTGCGGCGGGCCTTCCGGCGGGCCCACCAGCGTTCGGCCCAGCCGACCGCCAGGAAGGTCATGGCGACGTACGCCCAGCCGACCAGCACGTCGATCACGTAGTGCTCGCCGCTGTAGACCAGGGTGAAGGTCATCGCCAGCGGGTAGGCCAGCAGCAGCGGCCACCAGCGACGCCGGACGTCACGCAGGAAGAACAGCACCACGAACAGGGCGAAGGCGGTGTGCAGCGACGGCATCGCGGCCACCGGGTTGGAGGCCAACTGCCCGGCGTTGAGCAGGTTGCCCGCCCCGTGCATGCCGAACGCCTTCCAGCCTCGGGTGGAGATCCGGGCGACCTCCTCGATGAGCCCGTTCTGGGCTGCCCACCACGGCGGGGCGGCCGGGTAGAGGAAGTAGGTGATCAGGCCGGTGGCGCAGAGGAAGAACCAGCGGCGCATGAACGCCGCCCACCGGCTGCGCCTGACCATCCACAGCACCGCGGCGGCGGCCAGCGCCGCCACGAAGTGCGAGAAGTACACCCAGCTGACCAGGACGTCCCACCAGCGCACCTCCGGCTGGTACAGGTGCTGCTGCAACCAGACGGTCGGCACCTGGCCGTCCATGGCCCAACCGAACATCAGGCGGTCGGCCAGGATCAGTTCGTAGGCGTGCGGCACGGTGCCGTCGTGGTAGGCGAACCCACGGGAGAGGTTGTAGGCCACCAGCAGCAGGACCACCGGCACCCAGTCCCGGGCGAACTGCAGGTGGCTGCGCCACGGTCGGGTGGAGTACCAGGCGATGGTGCCGGCCCAGATCCAGAAGAACGCGTACACCGGGTCGGTGGGCAGGCCGATGACGAGCCAGCCCGCCACGAAGGCGACGGCCCAGACCGACATCGCGATCACACGGCGGCGTCCGCCGTCGCGGGCGGCGGGCTCGGTCGAGGCTGGGGGCTGGGGACTGGTCTCGGCAGACATCGCGGACAAGGTTAGCGGCGACCTGCGCCGGACCGGACGCAGGAGCACCTGCGTGGCGCATCTGTCCGGCCGCGTGGCCCGGGCTCCGCCGACCACCTACGCTGTGGCCATGCAGGAGCTGACGGAGCAAACCCTGGCCCCGGGTCTGACCGGCCGGGTCGAGTTGACCGTCACCGACGCCGACACCGCTCAGGCGGTCGGTTCCGGTGACGTCCCGGTGCTCGGCACGCCACGGGTGCTCGCCCTGGCCGAGGCGGCGACCGTGGCCGCGACCGCCCGCCACCTGCCGAGTGGCTCGACCACCGTGGGGACCCGGGTGGAGCTGGAGCACCGGGCCGCCACGCCGGTGGGCCGCACGGTCGCGGCGCAGGCCCGGCTGACCGAGGTCGACCGACGCCGGCTGGTGTTCGAGATCACCGTCACCGACGGCGGGCAGACCGTCGCCGAGGGGCGGGTGGAGCGGGCCCTGGTCGACCGGCACCGGTTCCTGGAACGAGCCGGCGGGGCCCCGTGACGACGACCGGCCGCTTCGTCGAGGTCGCCGACCGGGTGCTGGTGCTACGCGAGCCGGTCCTCGCGGTGAACGTCACGCTGGTGCTGGGCGACGGCGCGGCGCTGCTGGTCGACACCCTCTCCACCGCCGGGCAGGCGGCCGAACTGGCCGCCGCCGTACGGGCGGTCACCACCGACCCGCTGACGCTCGTCAACACCCACCATCACTTCGACCACTGCTTCGGCAACGCCACGATCGCCGGTGACCCGCCGCGCCCGGTGTGGGCGCACGAACTGGCCGCCGTGGCGATCCGCGACGAGGGAGACCGGCTGCGCCGGGAGGCGTACGCGGAGTTGCACGCCGGGCATCCGGAACTCGCGGCCGAACTTGCCGACACCGCGCTGCTGGCCCCCACCCACACCGTACGCACCGAGGCGGTCCTCGACGTCGGCGGCCGACAGGTGGTACTGCGCCACCCCGGACGTGGACACACCGACGCCGACCTCGTCGTGCGGGTGCCCGACGCCGACCTGCTGGTGGCAGGTGATCTTGTCGAGCAGGCCGGTCCACCGGCGTTCGAGGACTCGTACCCGTTGCAGTGGCCCGACGCGCTGGCCGAGCTGGCCCGGTCCATGTCACCGGCGACGGTGGTCGTGCCCGGGCACGGCGAGCCGGTCGACGCGGAGTTCGTCCGGGCCCAGCACGCCCAGCTGGTGGAGCTGGCCTGGCTGATCCGGGCCGGGCACACCGGCGGCGCACCACCGGAGCGGGTGGCCGCCGACGCCCCGTTCCCGGCCCGCCACGCCCTGGCCGCAGCCCGGCGCGGGTACGCCGAACTCGACGGCACCGCCTGACCGGGACCGCTGTCGGCGACGGCGGGCCGGTTCGTCGTCAGGCGCCGAAGCGCTGGCGCACCTCGTCGCGGGTGGGCATGGCGACCGCGCCACCGGGACGTTCGCAGACCAGGCCGGCGACCCGCAGGGCGTACCCGACCCGCTCGTGCCAGCCGGACGGCTCGACCGGCTCGCCGCCGGTCAGCAGGTCGGCGACGAGGGCGGCCATCACCGAGTCACCTCCGCCGGTGGCGTCGACGGCGTCGACCTTCGGGGCGGGTACGCGTACCGGGTCGGCATCGGCGGCGGCGACCACCGCGCCGGCGGCGCCGAGGGTGACCACCACCGTGGCCGCGCCCAGTTCGCGCAGGTAGGCCGCCACCGACTCGACCGGCTCACCCGGATAGAGCAGTTCCGCGTCGGCCGCACTGAGCTTGACCAGGTGCGCTCCACCGGCGAACTCGGCGACCACCTCCCGCAGTCCGGCCAGCGCCTGCGGGCCGGCCAGCAGCCGGGGACGGACGTTCGGATCGAACACCCGCAGCCCCGGGGCGGCCGCCCAGGCCCGGCGGGCGGCGGCCAGGGTCGCCGGCGCCAGCAGCACGATCGAGCCGCAGTAGAGCACGTCGGCGCCCTCGACCAGCGCGACGTCGAGTTCGTCGGGACCGAGCAGCGCGTACGAGGGCGGCTCGCCGTAGAAGCGGAAGTCCGGCTCCGCGCCGGAGAAGGTGGCCACGGCCAGCGTGGTCGGCACCGCGGCGGTCACCGCACCGGCCAGCCCCACCTGTTCGGCGGTGAGGAAGTCACGGATCCGGCCGGCGAGCACGTCGTCGCCGAGCGACCCGACGAACTGCACCGCGCCACCGAGCCGGGCGACACCGACCGCGACGTTCAGCGGTCCACCACCGATCGCCTGTCGGTAGACCGGCGCGCCGTCGCACTCGCTGTCCAGCAGGTCGACGAGCGCCTCGCCGAGCACGACCGCGTATCCCATCGTCAGGTCCTTCCGTCTGCCGTACGTGATGCCCAGGCTGGCACAGCGGGTGTGTGCCGGGCGTGGAAGCCACCGTATTGGCGCGACCTGGGTGTCGCGCAGCGGGTCGGTTCCACGCATCGAGGAGCGACTATTGCGCCGAGCGGCCCGGCGTGGTGGGATGGTGGTGCCGGGTGGCGCGGGGGCTGCGCGTCCACCGGCGCCGGGCTTCATATCGCGCGAGGGCATTCACGCGTCGACACTCCGCTGGCGGCAGCGTGCCGGCTGGGCCATCCGTCCCCATCCGCACGGTCGCCACGTAGTCGCATTTCGCCCGCAGCGGGGCGGCACCATATCCGCCACCCGCTCGTTCGGCGGGGCGCACCCACGCAATGCGCTCCGCGAGTCAGGAGAACCCGTGCACCGTCCACGCTTGGCCGCGCTGCTAACCGCGGCTTTCACTCTTCTCGCGGGTGCGGTCGTCGTGACCGCCAGCCCTGAACCGGCCGTCGCGCACGGCGCGGCGATGACGCCGGGCGCCCGCACCTTCCTGTGCTGGCGCGACGGCCTCACCCAGACCGGTGAGATCAGGCCGAACAACCCGGCCTGTGCCGCCGCCGTCGCGCAGAGCGGGACGAACTCGCTCTACAACTGGTTCAGCGTGCTGCGTTCGGACGCCGGTGGTCGGACCACCGGCTTCATCCCGGACGGCCAGCTGTGCAGCGGCGGGGCCACCGGCTTCCGTGGCTTCGACCTGGCCCGCAACGACTGGCCGCTGACGCACCTGACGGCTGGCCGGTCGATCGAGTTCAAGTACAGCAACTGGGCCCACCACCCGGGCACGTTCTACTTCTACGTGACCCGGGACAGCTGGAGCCCGACCCGGCCGCTGGCCTGGAGCGACCTGGAGGCCCAGCCGTTCCTGACGGTGACCAACCCGCCGCAGCGCGGTGCGGTCGGCACCAACGACGGTCACTACTACTTCACCGGGAACCTGCCGTCGAACAAGAGCGGCCGGCACATCATCTACTCCCGGTGGGTGCGCTCGGACAGCCAGGAGAACTTTTTCGGCTGCTCCGACGTGACCTTCGACGGTGGCAACGGTGAGGTGACCGGTATCGGTGGCAACAACCCGCCGCCGAACCCGACCACCCCGCCGCCGAACCCCACCACCCCGCCGCCGAACCCCACCACCCCGCCGCCGAACCCGACCACGCCGCCGCCGGGCCCCGGTGGCTGCACCGCCACGGTCAAGGTGACCAGCAGCTGGTCCGGTGGGTTCCAGGGTGAGGTCGAGATCCGCAACACCGGCACCTCCGCGCTGAGCGGTTGGACCGCCAACTGGAGCTGGCCCGGTGGCCAGCAGATCAGCCAGGTCTGGAACGCCACCCAGACCACGTCCGGATCGTCGGTGACGGCCCGCAACGTGTCGTACAACGGCACCGTGGCGGCCAACGGCAGTACGAGCTTCGGCTTCCTCGCCAGCGGCAGTGGCGCGACGCCGACGGCGACCTGCTCCAGCAGCTGACCGTCAACAGCACGAAAGGGGGCCCCGCGAGGGGCCCCCTTTCCGCTTGTCCGCCCGTCGGTCAGCGCACCATGGAGCCGACGACGGGCTTGGTCAGCAGGGCCGACTGGTTGCGTTGGATGCCCGGGTCGAGGGTCTTCGCGACGAAGATCGCGTGCCAGATGCAGAAGATCAGCACCGTCCACACCTTGCGGGAGTGGTCGAACTCCTCTCGCTTGTGCTCCTCCAGCAGGCGCAACGCGTACGACAGGTCGAGCAGCTCACCGGCGCCGGAGGTGGACAGCACGTGCCGGGCCCACTCGTACATCTCGCCGCGCAGCCAGACCCGGGTCGGGGTCGGGAAGCCCAGCTTCTTGCGGTTGACGATGGCCGGCGGCACGACACCCTGCAACGCCTGGCGCATGGCGTACTTGGTGGCGTCGGAGCGCGGCGGCAGCTTCAGCTCCACCGGGATCTTCGCCGCCACCTCGAACACCGCCCGGTCGAGGAACGGCACCCGCACCTCCAGCGAGTGCGCCATGGAGATCCGGTCCGCCTTCACCAGGATGTCGCCACGCAGCCAGGTGTAGAGGTCGACGTACTGCATCTTGGTGACGTCGTCCAGCTCGGTGCACTCGGCGTAGATCGGCGCGGTCACGTCGGTGTAGCGCACCGACGGGTCGTAGCGGCGCAGCAGGTGCCGCTTCTCCTCCTCGGTGAACATCCGGGCGTTGCCGTAGTAGCGCTGCTCGATCGGCGTGGTGCCGCGCTCCAGGAAGCTCTTGCCCTTGACCCCCTGCGGGATCGCCTTGGAGACCGCCCGCAGGCCCTTCTGCACCCCGTCGGGCAGCCCGTTGACGCCGCTCAACGACAGCGGCTCCCGGTAGATCGTGTAACCGCCGAAGAACTCGTCGGCCCCCTCGCCGGAGAGCACCACGGTGACGTGCTCGGCGGCCTTCTTGGCGACGAAGTAGAGCGGCACCAGCGCCGGGTCGGCGACCGGGTCGTCCAGATGCCAGACGATCTTCGGCAACGCCTCGATCATGTCCTGCGGCCCGATCTTGGTCGGGATGGTGGTCACGTCGAGGTGGCGGGCCGAGTCCTGGGCGACGTCGATCTCGGAGTAACCCGGGACGTCGTAGCCGACGGTGAAGGTGAGGATGTTCGGGTTGAACTCCCGGGCCAGGGCGACCACCGCCGTGGAGTCGATCCCGCTGGACAGGAACGAGCCGACCGGCACGTCGGAGCGCATGTGCATGCGTACGCTCTCGCGCAGCGTCTCGCGGATCTCGTGGTAGAGCTTCTGCTCGTCGGAGACCGGCGCCGGACGGAACACCGGCCGGTACCAGCGTCGCACGTCGATCCGGCCGCCCGGGGTCCAGGTGAGGTACTCCCCCGAGCCGATCCGGTTGATCCCCCGGTGCAGGGTGCCGGGCTCGGGCACGTACTGCAGGGTGAGGTAGTGGCTGAGGTTGGCCGGGTCGACCCCGGCGTCCCCGGCGTACGCCGACTGGGCGAAGGGCAGCAGGGCCTTCTTCTCCGAGGCGAGGTAGAGCCCGTCGGCGGTCTCCAGGTAGTGCAGCGGCTTGATGCCGTAGTAGTCGCGGGCACCGAACGCGCGCCGCTGCTGCCGGTCCCAGATGACGAAGGCGAACATGCCCCGCAGCCGGGTGAGCACCTGCTCGCCCCAGTAGTGGTAGCCGGCGACGATGACCTCGCCGTCGCCGTTGGTGGCGAACCGGGCGCCGAAGTCGCGGATCAACTCCTCGCGCAGCTCGATGTAGTTGTAGATCTCGCCGTTGAAGGTCAGCAGGTAACGCCCGTCGGCATAGGGCAGCGGCTCGTGACTCAGCGCGACGTCGATGATCGCCAACCGTTTGTGGGCGAACACCCCGTCCGCGTACCGGCCGGAGGCGTCGCCGACCACCTCGACCCCGGTCTCGTCCGGGCCGCGGTGGTGCAGGCATTCCAACGCCCCGGCGATGTTGTCGCGGTGGGCGGCGGCATCGCCGCGCGCACTGAAGAAAGCCAGGAGTCCGCACATGTCCGTCATCTTTCCACGCGCGTTTGTCGGCCGTCGCGGCACTGCCGGGCCCGCCGGGACGACCACCGGCGGGTCGGCCCGGGACCGAGTTCGCGGTACCGTCGGGACCAGCAACGAGGCGAAGGGAGCGGGGCATGACCGAGGAACGCACCGACGGCGAGCCGACCGACGGCACCGAGTCGCACGACCCGGACTTCCCACCGGCGTTCCTGTCGTTCATGCGGCAGGGCTGGCGGGACACCACCCTGCCGGTCGGTCCACGGCCGGAGGTGCCGAACTACGCCAAGCGTCGGGCCGCCCTCTCGGCGGCCTTCCCGGGCGAGACGCTCGTGATCCCCACCGGCGGCGAGAAGGTACGCGCCAACGACACCGAGTACCGGTTCCGGCCGGGCAGCGACTTCGCGTACCTGACCGGCGACCACGACCCGGACAGCGTGCTGGTGCTGCGACCGACCGGCTCCGGCCACGACGCCACGCTGTACATGCGCCCCCGCTCGTCGCGGGAGAACGACGAGTTCTTCCGCAGCCGGCACGGCGAACTGTGGGTGGGCCGGCGCCACACCCTGAGCGAGAAGTCGACCGAGCTGGGCCTGCCCACCGCCGACCTGACCGAGCTGGACGCGGCGCTGGCGGAGCTGGCGCCGGCGCGCACCCGGGTGCTGCGTGGCTTCGACACCCGGGTGGACGCCGCGGTGCGGCCCTGGGACGGCCCGCGCGAGGAGGGGCAACCGGCCCGCGACCGCGAGCTGGCCATCGCCATCTCGGAGCAGAAGCTGGTCAAGGACGAGTGGGAGATCGCCCAGCTCCAGGAGGCGGTCGACGCCACCGTACGCGGCTTCGAGGACGTGGCCCGGGCGCTGCCGGCCGACCGGGGTGTCTCCGAGCGGCTGCTGGAGGGCATCTTCGCGCTGCGGGCCCGGCACGACGGCAACGACGTCGGCTACGGCTCGATCGTCGGCGCCGGCGAGCACGCCACGATCCTGCACTGGGTGCACAACCACGGTGCCACCCGTCCGGGCGAGCTGCTGCTGATGGACATGGGCGTGGAGGGCCGCCACCTCTACACCGCGGACGTGACGCGGGTGCTGCCGGTCAACGGACGGTTCAGCCCGTTGCAGCGCCAGGTCTACGACGTCGTGTACGCCTCGCAGCAGGCCGGGATCGATTTCATCAAGCCGGGCGTGACCTTCAAGGATGTCCACCTGACCTGCATGCGGGTGCTCGCCGAGGGGCTGGCCGACCTGGGGCTGCTGCCGGTGAGCGTGGACGAGGCGATGGACGAGAACTCCATGGTCTACCGCCGCTGGACGCTGCACGGCTTCGGGCACATGCTCGGCATCGACGTGCACGACTGCTCGAACGCCCGCAAGGAGATGTACCGCGACGGCACCCTGGGTGAGGGGTACGTGCTCACCGTCGAGCCGGGGCTGTACTTCCAGCCGGAGGACGAGCTGGTGCCGGAGGAGTTGCGTGGCATCGGCATCCGGATCGAGGACGACGTCCTGGTCACCACCTCGGGCGCGGTGAACCTGTCGGCCGGCCTGCCGCGCCGGGCCAACGAGGTGGAGACCTGGTTGGCCGAGCAGCGCGAAGCCGGGCCGCGACTGCCTGGCTGAGCGGACGCCCGAGAAGATCGGGCGAGACGCGTAACCGAGTTACCCAGGGCTCGTCCGAGCCGTGGAACCGGGCCACCCGAGGGCGGACCCCGCCGGAGCGACCAGACCGACGCTCCCGGTACGGGGTCCGCCCTCGTCTTGTCGTGCGGATCGGGCGTTCGTCCTGGTCAACCGCTTTCAACCAGATCCTGCGGGATGGTCGGCTGATGCCCGATCAGGTGCCAATGCGGGGTTGTTTCGGATTCATCCCTCTCGCGAGGAACATTCTCATACGGTGGTCGTCAGAGGCTGCAACCCATTTGTAGCTGCTCGCGCCTATTCGCTCGGTGCGGGCCATTCTGGTAGCAGGAAAGGGCGGAAGGCTCTGATGTCTGATGACGTGACCACTTCCTACGGTGGGCCGCCCCCGGCACCACCGCCGGCGGCACCGCCGGGACTTCGACGACGAAAACTGTGGCTGACAGCGGGTGTGGCCGGCCTGACCGGCGTCGTCGGTCTGGCCGCGCTGGGCGGGGTGGCCGCCCGGGACGACCGATCCGGCACGTCCGGTAGGTCGGACGCGCAGTCGAACGCCCGGCAGAACGTCAGCGACGCCGGGACGGCAGACGCGGCCGACAGCGGCGGCGAGCACGAGGCGACCGATGAGCACACCGGTCGCAAGGGCGCTGGTCGCAAGGACGCCGCTGGCGGCAAGGACCGGGCCCACGAGGTGCCCTGCGACACCGACAAGCTGATCCAGGCGATCGTGCACGCCAACCAGAACCACGGTGGCGTACTCACCCTGGCCCGGCACTGCACGTACGAACTGACCCGCAGCGACGACGGCAACGGGCTTCCGGTGATCACCAAGCCGATCACGTTGAAGGGTGACGACAGCAGGATCGTCCGGGCCGCGAACGTCGAGCGGTTCCGCATCCTCAACGTCGGTCGAGGGGGTCACCTGACGCTGAAGGGCGTCACGGTCAAGGGCGGCCAGACCGCTCCGGGCCTCACCGCCCCGGCGCCGCTCGCGGGACTCGAAGGCGGCACCCGGAAGCCCACCGGGACCGTCCCGAAGGCCGCGGCCAAGGCCGGGACGGACCGGCCGAAGGCCACGGCCGACGGAGCCAAGGCGGCCGAGGTGAAGGTGAAGGCGGCCGGAGCCGAGGCGGCACCGACGGTGAAGCCCGCACCGGCGGCCAAGGCCACCATCGGAGTGGACGTCGCTCCGCCGAGCATCGCCGCCGACGGCGTCGACGGGGGCGGAATCCTGGTGCAGCGGGGCGGCACCGCCGACCTGGAGCACAGCCGGATCGTGCAGAACCAGGCGAGCCGTAACGGAGGTGGCGTCGCCAACTACGGCACCACCACGATCCGCAGCAGCATCGTGGAGCAGAACAGCGCCGGCAGCTTCGGCGGCGGCGTGTTCAACGCGGGCACGCTACGGATCGAGGAGTCGAAGATCGTCTACAACACCTCGGGCGCCGGGGGCGGCGGCATCGCCAACGGCTCCACACCCAACGGCTTCGCCGGCACGGGTGGCACGGTCTGGATCTGGAAGAGCACGGTCAGCCACAACCGGACCGGGGTGCTCGGCGGCGGCGTCTTCGTCAACGGTGGTGACACGACCGCCGTGCAGAGCCAGCTCACGGACAACACCAGCAGCCTCGACGGCGGCGGTCTGGTCGCCCTCGGCGACAGCCGGGTGAGCCTGGAACACCTGCTGGTCGTCCGGAACTACGCCAGCGACGACGCCGGCGGCCTCGGGATCGCCGAGGACTCCACCGCCGTCGTCGACCACAGCGTCGTCAAGGAGAACGTGGCCGCCAACGGCGCCGCCGGCGGGCTGTTCAACGACGGCGCCTCGGTGACCCTGCGCGACTCCGAGCTGTGGGGCAACCAGGCGTCCGGTACGGCCGGCTTCGCGGGGGGCATCGCCAACCAGGACGGCGTGACCACGCTCATCCGGACCAGGGTCGCCGACAACGTGGCCACCAACCAACCCGGCGGCATCTACACCGACAACAACCGGGTGGAGATCGACCGGAAGTCCGCGGTCACCGGCAACCGACCGACCAACTGCCTCGGCAGCCCGGTCATCCCCGAACGCTGCTTCGGCTGAGCCATCGCCGAGGCGAGCGACGAGCAACCAGGACAGCACCACCACATAGCGGGGCTCCTCCGTGCCGCTCGGCGTCACGGAGGAGCCCCATTTTCGCCCCGCTTCCGTGCCATCCAGGGCTGTCCGCGCAGGTCAGAGCAGGTCCGGGAGGAAGCCGCCCGAGCGTGCCGATCAGCACAGCCCTGGGCCTCACTGGTCCCCGCCGTACCCAATGTGTGGTTATTTCGGATAAGGGCCTGAGGCGAGGAACATTCTCATACGGTGGTTCTGGGAGCTACAACCGATTTGTAGCAGGGGACGCTCGCCTGTGCGTGACGACCCTGTCTGGTACGACGAGAGGGCAGAGAGCTCCGATGTCCAACTATGTAGCTAAGAACAACGCCAGCGAGCCGGAGGCGACGCCCAAGCGGCGTCGCAAGCTCTGGCTCGCCAGTGGCGTCGCCGGGCTCACCGGCGTGGTCAGCATCGCCGCCGTCGGGGTCGCCACCGGCGCCGGTGCGGTTGGTACCGATGGTCTGCGCTGGTCCACCGCCCAGCAGGTCAGCAGGGACGGCGACCAGAACGCGGTAGCGCCCGAGGAGCACAAGGGCAAGAAGGAGGATCGTGCCGACAACGCCGCCGACGAGCGTGCCCGGCACGACCAGAAGCGGGACGGCGACAAGCGGGACCACGGCAAGGAGGTGCCCTGCGACAGCGACAAGCTGATCCAGGCCCTGGTCTACGCCAACGAGAACCACGGCGGTGTGCTCAACCTCGCCAAGGGGTGCACCTACAGCCTCACCCGTTCCGACGCGGGCGACGGGACCGGCCCGAACGGGCTTCCGGTGATCACGGAGAACGTGGTGCTCAAGGGCCACGACACCAAGATCGTCCGGGACGCCACGGCCGAGGAGTTCCGGATCCTCAACGTCGGACGCGGCGGAAACCTGACCGTCAAGGGCCTGACCATCAAGAACGGACAGACCCGGGCGCTGCCGGTCAACGGCGACACCCCGGAAGCGGTCTGGTCACGGTTCTCCAACTCCGTGGAGGCGACGAAGGCCGCCGAGGCGAAGAAGGAGTACCTGCCGTTGCTCCAGGCCAAGCCGAAGGGCATCGCGCTCAAGGCGAAGGCCGCGAGCGCGCCGTCGGTGCTCGTCGACCCGGAGTCGAACGACGGTGGTGGCGTGCTCGTGCAGCCCGGCGGCACCGCCTCCTTCGAGGAGACGCACATCGTCGCCAACCAGGCCGGCGGCGTCGGAGGTGGCCTGGCCAACTTCGGCAAGGCGAGCCTGCACCACACCACGGTCGCCGACAACACCGCCTTCCTCTACGGCGGTGGCATCTTCAACGCGGGCGTGCTGCGGGTGGCCGAGTCGACCGTGAAGAACAACGACGCGATCATCGGCGGTGGCGGCATCGCCAACGGCGCGGCGTTCATCTTCCGTGACGACATCGACGGCGGCACCGCCTGGATCGAGAAGACCGAGGTCGTCAGCAACGAGGTGCTCGGCTTCGGCGGTGGCGTGCTCGACATCGAGGGCAACACGACCGTCCGGTACTCCAAGGTCACCGGAAACACCGCGGTCCTGGCGGGCGGCGGCGTCACCGCGGCCGGCGACGACAGCACCCTCGAACTGGCCCACGTGGAGGTCGCCAAGAACACCACGGTCGGTGTCGGCGGTGGCCTGGCTCTCGGCTTCGGTGCGATCGCCAACGTCGAGGAAAGCAAGATCGTCGAGAACAAGGCCGGCTTCTTCGGCGGTGGCGTGTTCAACGGCACCGGTGAGGCGACCTTCCGGCACAGCGAGATCAGCGGCAACCGGGCCGTCGGTCCGCTGGGCATCGGCGGCGGCATCTTCACCGTCTCCGGTGTGATCGACCTCGAGAAGACGAAGGTGGCGCACAACTTCGCCACGCTCACCGCAGGCGGCGTCTTCAGCTTCATCGGTGTGGTCAACGTGGACGACAAGTCGGCCATCACGGCCAACAAGCCGACCAACTGCGCCGGCACCGTCACCGCGATCCCGAACTGCTTCGGCTGATCGACGCGGTACCGGCACCCGCCGGACCGAGGTGACCGGACCTCGGCCCCGCCGGGACGATCCAGCAGGATCGGACCGGCGGGGCCGAGGCGTGTCACCGACGCGGCACTACCGCTGCACGAAGACCGCCACGCTGCGCCCCGGTACGGTGAACGTGCCGCTGGACCGGTCGAAGCCCGCGGTACGCAGCACCGGGTCGGCCGAGGAGCGCAGCACCGGGTGCAGCGCCACGTCCGCCCCGCGCAACCCGGTCACCCGCTGGGTGGCGGCCTGCGGGGTGGCGTTGAAGACGACCGTCACCGACTTCCACTTCCCGCCGAGCCCACGGGCGTCGAGGGTCATGGTGAGCACGCCCGGGGTCTCGTCCGCACCGGACAGCGGGAAGGCGACCCGCCGCTGCACCTCCTTCGCGGTGGGCAGACCGAAGACCGGCGACGAGGCCCGGATCCGCAGCAGCTCGGCGTAGCGGGCGTCGGTCAGCTCGACCGCCGCGCAGTCCGGCACCAACTTCGGGTCGGTCAGCAACGGCTTCGCGTACGGCCACTTGTCCCGGTTGTCCTCGGCCGGGGGCAACCCGATACCGAAACCGTTGCCGTCGGCGCAGTCCCACCGGATCTGGTTGAACCAGTCCCCCGAGTTGTACGAGTTGCGGTCCAGCGACTTCGACCGCAGCCGCTCGGTGCCGGTGGTGACGAAGCCGGTGCCCTGACCCATCACCACGGTGCTCAGTGCCAGCACCTGCATCCGCGCCCGATCGGCGGCCGAGGTGGCCTGCGGCAGCTTGTACGCCAACGCGTCGTACAGGATCTCGTTGTCGTGCGCGTCGACGTAGGTGACCGCCTCCCCGGGCGCGTCGGTGTAGCCGGCCGGCGAGCCGTTGTAGTCCACGTCGGCCCCGGTGACCTGCCGGCCCGCCGAGTCGACGAACCGGTAGCCGCGCAGGTTGCCGGTCAGCCCCACCTTCACCAGGTCGTGCTGGAGCAGCAGCCGGGCCCGCTGCTCCGCGGTCGAGCCGTTGACCGGGTCGCCGTTGGGGTCGGTGAACAGCCCGGAGGCGAAGCCCTGCCGGCGTGGGTTGTCGTCGAACGGGCCGCCGCCGCGTACCGCGTCGCGCAGCCGGTCGTTGAACGTGCCGATCCCGGTACCGGCCATGTTGGCCTGGGTGGCCTGCACGAATCGGGCGTCGTCGGCCACCTCGCCGAAGTTCCATCCCTCGCCGTAGAGCAGGATGTTCTTCCCGTCCACCCCGTCGCGGGCCACCGTCAGCCTGTCCAGCGCCTTGCGTACGGCCAGGATGTTCGCCTTCGGGTGGTGGCCCATCAGGTCGAACCGGAAACCGTCCACCTTGTACGCCTTCGCCCAGGTGACAAGCGAGTCCACCACCAGCTTGCCCATCATGGCGTGCTCGGGTGCGGTGTTCGCGCAGCAGGTGGAGGTGGCCACCGTGCCGTCGTCGAGCAGCCGGTGGTAGTAGCCGGGGACGATCTGGTCCAGCACCGACTTGGGGTCGGTGCCGGCGGCCGAGGTGTGGTTGTAGACCACGTCCATGACCACCCGCAGGCCGGCGTCGTTGACACCGGCCACCATCTGCCGGAACTCGGTGGTGCGCCGGGCGCCCTCCGGGTCGACCGCGTACCCGCCCTCGGGGACGGTGTAGTGCAGCGGGTCGTATCCCCAGTTGTAGCCGTCGGTCTCCTTCACCGCGGCGACGCACTCCTGCTGACGCTCCGAGTCCGGTGGCAGGGCGGCCAGGTCACAGTCCGGCTGTCGCTGGTCGGCCCGACGTTCGGGAATGGTGGCGAAGTCGAACGCCGGCAGCAGGTGCAGGTGGGTCACCCCGGCGTCGCCTATCGCCTTCAGGTGGCGCATGCCGGCGGTGGCCGGGTCGGTGAAGGCGAGGAAGGTGCCCCGCCGCTGCGGCGGCACGGTGTCGTCGGCGACGGAGAAGTCCCGCACCGACAGCTCGGTGATCTGCACCTTGGCCGGGGGCACCGCGGCCGGCTTGCGCAGCCGCGCCCAGCCTGCCGGGGCGAGTCCCGGGTCGGCCAGGTCGACGATCTGGCTGTGCGTGGAGTCCGCCGCCAGCGCCACCGAGTACGGGTCGGTGACCGAGGCGGTGACCATCTGCTGGGTGGCCGGCTGCCACGCCTGCACCCGGTAGCGGTAGTACTTGCCGCTCCAGGACCGCTGCCCGCGTACCGACCAGACGCCGGTGCGGTCGTCGCGGCGCATCGTCACCGGCCGCGCGGTCGCGGTCGGCGAGTCGTACAGCTCCAGCGACACCGTCCGGGCCGTGGGCGCCCAGACCGACAGGGTCGGTACGCCACCGGCGAACGTGGCGCCGAGTCGGGCGGCGGTGGCCGGCGCGTACACGTCATCGAGCACGCCGGGAATCTGCACGCCGGTGGCAGCGAGCAGGGTGCCGTCGGCGGCCCGCTCGGTCACCAGCAGCTGCCCGCGCAGCGCCGCCGGCACCTTGGCCAGGTCCCGCCGGTCCAGGGTGAGGGCCCGGTGGTCCCACAGGTGCGGGAAGGCCGCGCGCTGGGCCTCGGTGAGCCCGTTGCGCCGCGCGGTCAACGGCAGCGAGGTGTACGTCCCGACCAGCTCGCCGTCCACCACGCTCACCCCGCCGGTCGGCGCGGTCACCAGGGCGTACGCCCGACCGTCGGTGGGGCCGGTGCGCCAGGCGACGGTGGACCTGTCGATCCAGTGCGCCCACTGCTTGCCGATGTCGGTGTCCCGGCTGCTACCGGTGGCCGTCGCCGGCAGCAGCCGGCCCGGTGTCGCGGCGAGCAACCAGACCTCGCGGCCGGCGTCGGCGAAGTCGAGCCGCTGGTCCTGCGGCAGATCCTTCTCGTCGCCGCGATGGACGATGTAGCTGAGCCCGGTCGCGCCCTCGGCCAGCGGCACCCGGAACTCGGCGCCGAAGGAGTCGATCCGGGTCGGCGGCATCGGCTTCGCCCAGTCGGTGGGGGTGGCGGCGCCGTCCCACAGGTGCAGGCCCCAGCCGTCGTAATCGCCGTCGGGGCGGTGGTAGTGGATGACCGCCACGCCCTCCTCGACCGGCGGGGCGGGTTCTCCGGCGGCCTCCTCCCGGGTCTGGTACGTCGCCGGGTCGCCCTGCTTGACCCAGACCTCGCCGGTGCGGGTCACGTCGACGGTCCGGTCGTTGTCGACGTCCTTGTTGCCGTCGGCGTCGACCACCAGGAAACCGACGGTCTTCGCGCCGGGCTTGAGCTTGACCCAGGCGAACCGTCCGTACGCGTCGGTGCCGGCGAACGGCTGTCCCTGCGGCCACTCGGTGGCGTACTCCGGGTCGATGTCACCCCAGGCGTACAGCCCCCAGTCGGCGTAGTCGCCGTCGGGGCGCTGGTGATGGACCACCAGCCAGTCCCGGGACGAGCCGGGCAGATCCGGGGTGCCGACGGTGGTGGTGGAGCGGGCGGCGGCGGTGCGGCCCCGACCGTCGCGGACCACCGCCTTGTACTCGATCCTGGTGCCGGCGGCCAGACCGGTCAGGTCGTGGTGCACGGTGTAGGGCGCACGCTGGGCGGAGCCGAGCAGCGTCCACTTGCCGCCGGCCACCCGGACGGCCATCGCGACGCGCGCCAGCGGGTCGCCGGTCACCTGGGCGGTCACCTCGGCCCGGGTGGCCGGTGCCCCGGCGGGAGCGGTGATGGTGATGCCCGGCCTGGCGTCGGGCAGCGCGACCGGCTTGCCGGCCCGGTGCACCACCGCCGACAGGGGCGGCACGGTCAGGGTCAGCTTGCCGTCGCCCGCGGCCACCGGCCGGGCGGTGGCACCGTGGATGCCGGTGAAGGTGGCACCGGCCGACCAGGTGTCCACGGTGACGGTCTGCGCACTCGTGGCGTTGTTGACCGCGACCAGGTACTCGGTGCGGTCGTCCGGGTCGAACCGGGAGAAGGCGAAGACCCCCGGTCCGTCGGCCGCGTACCGGGTGACCTGCACGCCGTCGCGCAGGGCCGGGTGGGCCTGGCGCAACCGGCCCAGCTCGGCGATGGTGCGGTAGAGCGGGTGCGTCGGGTCGAACTGGTCGACCGCGTGGGTGCGGTCGGTGCCGAGCAGGTCGTCGTCGAGGTAGTCCGGGGTGCGCGAGGCGAACATCGGCTGCCGGGCGTCCTTGTCCCCGCCGGCGCCGGTGAAGCCCTGCTCGTCACCGGAGTAGATCACCGGCTGGCCCCGGGTGAGGAACATCAGCTCGTGAGCGAGCTGGTCCCGACGGAGGTGGCTGGCCGGGTCGGTGGGACCGTTGGCGATGAACGAGCCGATCCGGCCCATGTCGTGGTTGCCGAGGAAGGTGGTGAGTCGCCCGGCGTGGGTGTCCCGGGCGGCGTAGAGGTCGTCGCGGGCGTACAGGTCGGCCAGCGTCCGGGCCGATCCGTCGTTCGCGGTGTAACCGCGCGCGGCCTCCTGGAAGCCGAAGTCCAACGTGGCGGGCAGCCCGCCCTGTCGCACGTAGCTGGAGGCGATCTCCGGGTCCGCGCTGTACACCTCGCCGAACATGAAGAAGTCCTGCTTGCCGGCGCGGGCCGCCGCCTGCTGCACCCCCTGGCTGAACTGGGGCCAGAAGTCCATGTTGACGTGCTTGACCGTGTCCAGCCGGAAGCCGTCGACACCGGTGGCCCGCACCCAGTCAGCGTAGATCTTCGTCATGCCACGGACCACCTCGGGCCGCTCGGTCCACAGGTCGTCGAGACCGAAGAAGTCGCCGTACTCGCTGTTCTCTCCGGCGAAGGTGGAGTCACCGCGGTTGTGGTACATGGTGGGGTCGTTCAACCACGCCGGGACCTTGACCTTCGCGTCGGCCCGGGTCTCGAAGGTCGGGGTGTACGGGAACGAGTCGCCGTCGACCTTCGGGAAGTCGCGGCTGCCGTCGGCGTAGTTGCGGTCCTCGAACGGTCGGCCCTGCGCGTCGCGGTAGGGTGCGGTCGCCTTGTCGACGTAGGTGTACGTGTCCTCCTCGTAGGCGATGACGTCGGCGGTGTGGTTGACGATGACGTCGAGGTAGACCTTGATGCCGCGCCGGTGCGCGAGCTGGACCAGCTTCTTCAGGTCCGCGGGGCTGCCGAAGTGCGGGTCGACCTGGGTGAAGTCGGTGATCCAGTAGCCGTGGTAGCCGGCCGACACGTCGTCGCCCGCCCCCTGCACCGGTCGGTTCTGGAACACCGGGGCGAGCCAGATGGCGGTGGTGCCCAACCCGTCGATGTAGTCGAGTCGCTCGGTCAGTCCCTTGAGGTCGCCGCCCTGGTAGAACCCCTTGTCCGTGGGGTCGTACCCGGTGCGCAGCCGGTCGCCGGTCAGGCCGCCGCGGTCGTTGCGCGGATCGCCGTTGGCGAACCGGTCCGGCAGTACGAAGTAGAACTGCTCGGCCTTCGCCTGGTTGCGGCCGGCCGCGAGCAGGGCCGTGGCGGAGGGTTCCCGGTGCCAGGTGACGGCTCCGGTGGCGCTCGGTGCCCCGATGCCGGCGGGCCGTCCGGTCGCGGCGGCGGGGGTCACCGCGACGGGCGTGCCGACCAGGGTGACGGTGAGCAGGAAGACGAGGGCGAGCAGGATTTTTCGCGGTGTCGGCGGGGGTTTCATCGACGGCCTTCCTCTGGTCGCTGATTGGCCCGCACGCTAGCCCTTGCCGAAAGATTCTGCAATACCTTGCAAACAGACCCGCAACAAAGCAGACACTTGCGCAAGACGGGAACCGTCACCCGTGCGCGCGAGCTAACGACGACTGCGGCAGGTGCGCCCGGAGACGCTGCAACTCGCCGGACGGGGATCGGCCGACTCGATGTGGAAGCGCAGGTACACCGACGACCAGCCGTCCAGGTCCGGCCCGCTGCGGTAGGTCAGCGTCCCGCCGGTACCGCTGAACGTTCCCTGCGGCACGCCCTCCAGCCAGGCGGTCACCACCCGCCCGCCCGGATAGTCCACCCGCGCCACCCAGTCCAGGTCGCGGGGGGAGGTGTTGCGGATCGACACCTCGGCGATGAAGCCGCCATGGAACGTGTGCAAGACCCGGTAGCGGGCGTCGATCGGCGCGGGCGACGGTGCCGGTGACACCGTCGTACGGGAGGGTGCCACCGATGGCGGTGCGGAGGTCGTACGGGAGGCGCTGGGGGTGGGGCTCGGTGGATCGGTCCGGCGCGGGGACAGCCCCGGCACCGCGAGCGACGGTGGTGTCGACACCTCCCGCCCTGACGAGGAGGCCCGTTCGGGTATCGGCGCGGCGGCGACCGGTGGCTGTCCCGGTGGCCCCGGCTGGAAGTCCGGCCCGGGACCCCGGTACGCGCCGACCGCGATGACGAGCAGCACCACCATGATGACGACCCCGACCGACACCAGGATCCACGGCGAGGAAGCCACGGCGGCGGAGCCGTGCGGCGGGAACTGACGGGGAGCGCGACGCGTACCGGACATGTCTCTCCTCAGCGGGCAGCCCGGCAAGCGTAACGATCTTCAGCCGCGCCGGAAAGTGCCCGACGAATCATGAACTGTCCTAACCCATCCCACAGCCGGAACCATTCACCGTGCACTGTGTCGGGTACTCCCCGCCCCCGTTACGGGTGAACCGCAGTTGCACCGACTGCTGGGCGCCGGCGGCGAGCTGACCGGTGCCGCTGAGCAGGTACCAGCCGCTGCCCCTGATGGTGACCGACACCCCCGGGCCGCTGGAGGCGCGGACGCCGGTGACGCCGCCGGCGAAGCGCAACTCCACCTGCCAGTCGTCCGACCGGCTGGTGCCGTTGCGGACCACCAACTGCGCCTCGAAGTGGTCCGCGTCGCTGTCCTGCACCCGGTAGCTGGCGGTGACCGTCCCACCCTCGTCGGCCGGCACCGCCGGCGCCGACGCACTCGGCGACCGGCTGGCGTCCGGCTGGGTGGCCGCTCCGGTACGCGACGGGTCGGTCGGCGGCTCCGGCGCCCCGGACCGGGTGGGTGAGCCGGTCGGGCTCGCCGAGGCCGTCGCGGTGGCCGGGGCGGACGGACCGGTCGAGGCGGTCGACGGTGCCGTGGGCGTCGACTCGCCGCCCGGCCCGGCTGTCGGCAGGCTCATCGGGGGGCCCGGCGACCAGGCCGACGGACGTTCGGGGCCACGGAACGCCAGCAGCGCCACCACCAGCAGCACCGCCAGGACCGCGACGCCGACCAGCACCACCACCCAGGGCGCGGAGGCGATCATCCTGGACAGCGCGTTTCCACCGGGTGCGTCACCGTCGCCGGTGGCGTCGCCGTTCCGGTCACCGGTGGCGTCGCCGTGCCGGTCACCGGTGCCGGCACGGTTGTCGTCGCCGTACCCGTCACCGGTGGCATCGTCGTTGGCGTCATCACCGGACGGCCGCACTGACATTGAGGTCCCCACTCGTCGTCGCCGACGGGCCAGCCTAGTCACGCCGACCCGGGGCGCGGAACGGGCAGGTGCCGAAGCCGTCCGACCCGGCCGACGGACCGGACGCATCGACGTCGCGTACCTGGCCGGTCGGCGGCCACGGTCGTCCCGGCGGCTCAGCCCGTCCGCACGACGGTGCAGATGGCCAATCCCTGCTCGGTGCTGCGCAGCAGGTAGCGGTACCGTTCGCCGGGCACCTGCCGGCCCTGACTGTCCAGGAACTCCCACCGCACCGCCACCTCCACGAGCAGCGCGGAGATCTGCTGCACCTGCTCGATGTCGGCGTGCGCCGCGACCAGTTCGCGCTCGGTGTAGTCCGGCGCGGCACCCACGAAGGACAGCGCCACGGCGGCCGGGGAGTTGAACGAGAAGCTGTAGGTGTCGGCCACCACCAGCCCCGGCAGGGCGTAACAGCCGGCGATCGCCGGCACGTCACCGACGGTCAGCGCCACCCCGTACCGGTCGAAGAAGTCGGTGAGCAGGTCGAGATCGGTGGAAGCAGTCACGTCGCAAGCAATTGCCGCAGCGCGGCTCGCCGAAACCTCAACGCGGCGGGATCCGCACCTCGATCTCGCTGCCCAGCCGGGCACCACCGTGCAGGCCCAGGTCGTCCCCGCTCCAGAACCGGCCCGGGTCGTACCAGCTCGGTCGCCGCCCGACCGGCAGCAGACCCATCGCCTCGTAGGTGACCGCGACGACCTCGGCACAGTACGCGGTCTCCAGCGCCAGGTCCCGCGCCGCCGGGCCGCGCCGCCGCGCCGCCGGCAGCGGCAACCGCGGTGACGGCACCCGGCCCCGCAACCACCGCCAGGCCAACTGGGCGGTGGACGGAAACGGTGTGCCATCCAGCCGGGCGATGGTCCGCAGCACCGACCGCTCCATCTCCGCGTCCGCCGGCGGCTCGAGCTGGCGCAGCCAGCCACGCTGTCCGTACCGGTTGCCCCAGACGCAGACCGCGTCGCGCAGGTCGTGCAGCTGCACACCACGTTGGTGCGTGCCGGTCCACAGGTCCGGCAGCGACCGGCCCAGCTCGGCGTGCCACATCAGTGGCGGCATGTCGTCCAGCACCACCGCCATGCCGACGTGGTTGACCGGGCTGTTGGTGGTCAACTGGATGGCCCGGTCGGGCACGCTCCGGCCACGGAAGACCCACAGATCGCCGGTACGGGTCAGCTCCACCGCCTCGTCCAGGCTGATGCTCATAGGGGACTACCCTAAGCCGATGCGGCAACGGATGCGGTGGTGGAAGGTCCTCGGGTTGGCCGGACTGGCCGGTGTCGCGGCCTCCGGCGTGGTGATCGCCCGAGCGGAACGACGGCGACGCGCGTACACCCCGGAGGAGATCCGGGCCCGGCTGCGCGACCGGCACGCGGAGGCCAGCTCGGCCGCCCCGGCCGACGAGGACGGCTGAGGCGTCCCTCAGTCCACGTCGACGTGGTTGCGGTCCCAGCGGCCGCCGACCGGTTGGGTGTCCAGCCGCAGCGCTCCCTCGGTGTTGCCGGCGAGGTCGTTGTCCTCGACCCGGCAGGAGACACACGCGCCCTGATCGCTGATCCAGATGCCGTAACTCTGCGTCGGGTCGTCGCGGTTGTCCCAGATCCGGTTGCCGCGCAGCGTTGCGGACTCGAAGTGGGCGTTCACCGTGATTCCGGCCCGTGCCGGTGCCGCCGGCGGCAGGTCGTAGCGCGCACCGGGTGGCGGCACGTCCTCGTTCCAGGCGATCGCCGCGTCCGGTCGCAGGTCGGCCAGCTCCAGCTCCATCTCGGTGTTGCCGACCACAAGGGCCAGTCGGGACCCCACCCGGAGCAGCTTGCCGCGGTGCCCGTCGACCGACCACGCCGCCGCCCGGTCGGAGACGGCACGCCGGCCGTACCGCACCGACTCCCCGGAGCCGGTGGCCGCCGGGGCGCACTGCCGCCCGTTGCTCCGGATCCGGTTGTTCGTCACCGTCGCGTCGACCATCGGCCGGTCCACCCGGATCCCGTCCAGACCGTTGTCCCAGAACTCGTTGTTGTCGATCACCACGTCCGACGCCGGGCCCTCATAGCCGTTGCCCAGGCTGTGCTGGTGGTACCCGTACCAGCCGTTGCCGCTGATCCGATTGCCCCGGATCGTGTACGACCCCGGGGTGTTGCCCATGCTGATCCCGTCGCGGACATTGCGGTCGATCACGCAGTCGGTGAGAATGCCACCCCGACCGGCGATGCCGGCCGTGCCGTTGGCGGAGACGTCGAAGCCGGCCTCCAGGTTTCCGGTGATCGTGCAGGCCGAGACGATCAGGCCGTCGGCACCCCAGTCCGAGATGCCGAACCGGTTGGCCTGGCTGTGACAGCCGATGATGCGGTAGCCGCGCGGCGGCGTCCAGTACGGCTTCTGCAGTTCGAGGAAGATCCCGTTGGTGCCGTTGCCCAGGGTGGTGCAGTTGCTGATGGTGCAACGCTCCACCGCACCCCAGCCGCCGATGCCGATGCCGATGCCCGCGCCGCCCATCTCCTCACCGGTGTCCAACCGCCCGCACCCGACCACCACCACGCCGTCGATAAGGCTGTCCTGCAGGAAGTCGCAACCGAGTCCGGTGGCGCCGGTGTGGTGGATGTAGAGATTCCGGAAGACGCCCCGCACCACGTACTGCAGGCCGAGCCCCTTGGCCAGGTAGCTGTACTCGGCCATGGCCACGCCGGAGCCGTCGATCTCGAAGTCGGCGAAGGTGCAGTCGGCGATGTGCCGGTCCCGGTCGGCACCGTGCTGCACGGTGGTCCAGAAGGCCAGTGGTGTCGGGTCTGCCCGGTTGCCCTCGTTGCTGAGCACGAACCGGGTGGCACCGGGCCCCGCACCGATCAGCGACACCCCGCTGCGCCAGATCGTGCCCGCGTCCCGGATCGAGTAGATGCCCGGCGGGCAGTAGATGACCCGCGCCCGGCTGTCGGCGGCGTACCCCTCGCCCAAGCGGTCGACCAGGGCAGACAGCGCGGGCTGGTCGTTTGTCACGCCATCGCCCCGAAGTCCGAAATCAAGCGCGTCGCACCACAGCGGCGCCCCGGCGACCGGTGACAGGCGCTCGCGGATGGCGATGGACCGGTCCTGCTGCCGCACGGACCTCTCCCCTCGGTCGTGACCTGCTGCCCGGCCGCCGCTTCCCCCTTCCCCGGCCCGAGAAACGCCCCGCCAACCCTGCCCTGCCCACCGCGGGCCTCGGCTCGCGCAGGCAGGGGCCCGGCGACGGGGCGACGATCGACCCGATGTCCGGTATGACGAACTTTGTGGTGACCCGGCTCACGCCCTCGGCGGAATCGGGGGCCCGGTCCGGTGGTTGTACATGGCGTAACCACGAGCGCCCCCGAGCGCCACCCCCGACGGGTCGGAATGACCCCCCACCGTCGGGCGTTACATCCCCCGGACACCGCCAGGGCAGCCAGCCTCCCCGCGAGGTCCCGGAATGCACCCGGCCCGCCCGGCGTTACAT